>CAZJUB010000090.1:5800-10675 GCA_964549075.1 uncultured archaeon
ACTAGAGTAATTGAAGAGACAACTACCAGAGAAAAAATGGAGGAAATTTTCGATTTAATCAGATCTTATTTGATAGAAAGGACTGAAATTATTTTCAGACCTATCATTGATTATTTCAAAGAAGAGCAAGAAGTTAGAACTCTCTCAGACTTAACTCTCCATCTTAATAAAATGATGCCTTCCAATTGGTGGGAGGTCGTATCTTTAGCTTTTTGTCAATGGTTGCTTGAACTAGGTTACTTGGAAAGATATTCTCAGACGGTAGCTTTAACCTCTAAGAGTTACATTCAGGCGAATGAGATAGCATACATTTACATTGGTGATGATTAAATGAAAAGAGACATAGAAATAATTGGTGCAAGAGAAAATAATTTACAAAATATCGATGTAAAAATTCCTAGAGAGAAACTTACAGTAGTTACAGGAGTTAGTGGATCAGGAAAATCTAGTCTTGTTTTCGATACTTTATTTGGAGAAGGACATAGAAGATTTTTAGAATCCTTAACTGCTTGGGCTAGAACTAGACTTCCCACCATGAAAAAACCTGATGTAAATATGATTCTAGGCTTATCTCCTGTAGTTAGTATTCAACAAAGAAAAGGAAATGTCAACCCACGAAGTACTGTTGCTTCATTGACAGATATAGGGAGTTATCTGCGCTTATTATATTCCATGGCAGGAACAGCTCATTGTCCATATTGTTCTGATGAGATACCTATCAAATCCTCAAATCAAATAGCAGATAAGATACTCAACCTTCCGAAAGATACGATTGTAGAGATTAGAGCTATTATGTTCAGAGTATATGATGAAAACTATAGATACTTGTTAGATACTGCAAGAAATCAAGGATATCGTAAAGTTAGGATTGATGGAGAAATTGTTGATACCAGTCAGGAGATAGAATTAGATGAGGAGAAAGAGTATGCTATAGAAGCAATTGTTGATAAGGTTGTAATTAACGGTGATATATACAAACAACTAGTAGAATCAATTGAAGCAGCTTTCTTGTTTGGACAGAAATTTATAGCAATAGAAATTCTCAATCCAGAGTATCTAGAAGGTAAAGCAGAGGAATTCTATAATAATTTAACCTGTTCGAAACATTATATAGTTACAGGAGAATTACTCCCTTGGTATTTTACAGCTAATGATCCAGAAAGTGCTTGTAACACTTGTTCTGGAGTAGGTACTTTTATGGTAGCTGAAAGACAGTTGCTCATTGAAGATGAAAAACTTAGCTTGAGAGAAGGTGCTCTTGATAGATCGTTCTTTAATATGGATAATAGGACTTTCAAGAAGTTCAACAATCCTACATACATGATGGCATATAGTCTCGCAGAACATTATGGTTTTAGTTTAGATACTCCTTTCAAAGATCTTCCTGAAAGAATCAAAGATATTCTATTCAATGGTACTAAAGGTGAAAGAATAGAAATCAAGCAACCTCCAGACCACTTTATTAAACAAGATAGAAATCTTGGAAAGAAACTCCCCTATTCTGGATTAATTAACAGAGTAAATAGAATGTACAAAGAATATTGGTCGAAGAATGATATTCAAGGAAGTGTAGAAAATAGACATAAAAATAGGTTGATGGTGGAACAAATCTGTCCAGAATGTCAAGGAGTTAAACTAAAGAAAAGTAGGTTGTTAATCACAGTTAATGGTAAGAATATCCATGAAACAGCTACAATGTCTTTCAAAGACCTTGGTAGGTTTTTAAAACAAGTTAATATTCCGAAAGAGAAGGCACATTTGGGGGACCCAGTTCTAAGGGAACTAAGAAAGAGAGTAGATCTTATGCTGGAAATAGGATTGTATTATCTCGACCTAAATAGACGATCAGATACTCTTTCTGGAGGAGAGATGCAGAGAACAGTTTTATCAACTCAAATAGGGAGTGAACTAATGGGGATGCTCTATATTCTTGATGAACCTTCAATAGGTTTACATCAAAAAGATGGACATAAATTGATTAGTGTTCTTAAGAAACTTCGAGATTTTGGAAACACTGTGATAGTTGTAGAACATGACACTGATACAATGGAGGAAGCAGACCATCTCATTGAACTAGGTCCTGGACCTGGAATTCATGGAGGAAAAATAACCTTTGAAGGAACTCTAGAAGAAATCAAAAATTCTGAAGATTCCTTAACTGGGTTGTATCTAGCAAAGAAAAAAAGAATTGAAATTCCTGAAAAAAGAAGAGAAACAAATGGTCAGTATCTAACTATCTATGGAGCTAAAGAAAACAATCTACAGAATCTGGATGTGACATTTCCACTAGGTTTATTCATCTGTATAACTGGTGTAAGTGGTTCTGGAAAAAGTAGCTTGATTGATGATATACTATACAAGAAGTTACACTACCTCCTGAAAGATAAGAGAATAATTCCTGGTAAACATGAAAGGATTGAAGGTTATGAATATCTCAAAGATATAAGAAATATTGACCAAGCTCCCATAGGTCGATCATCTCGATCTAATCCCGCTACCTATATAGGTTTCTATGATAAAATTCGAGAGCTCTTTACAGAAACTCCTGAATCAAAAACTAGAGGATATGAACTCAAACAATTCAGTTTCAACAACAATCAAGGAGGAAGATGTCTCCATTGTAGGGGATGGGGAATGATTGTAACTGAACTGAAATTTATGCAAGATGTTGTTTCAGTCTGCCCTGAGTGCAATGGATCAAGATTCAACAAAGAAACGTTAGAAATTCGATACAAAGGTAAAAATATTGCTGAAGTGTTAGATATGACTGTAGAAGAAGGATTGAATTTCTTCAAGGAAAATAGATTGATTCGTCATAAACTTAAAACAATGAATGAATTAGGTTTAGGTTATCTGAAGTTAGGACAACCTTCTACAACTTTAAGCGGAGGGGAAGCTCAAAGGATAAAACTTTCACGAGAATTGGGAAAAATAAAGCGATTGAAAGATAACCTCTACATTCTCGACGAGCCGACTACAGGTTTACACCTTGATGATATCAAGAAACTCCTCATTTGTATCAACCGATTAGTAGATGAGGGAAATACAGTGATAGTTATAGAACATAATTTAGAAGTTGTTAAATCAGCTGATTATGTTATTGATTTGGGTCCTGAAGGTGGAGATGAAGGAGGGTTGATTATAGCAGAAGGTACTCCTGAAGAAGTATCAAAAGTAGCAGAGTCATATACAGGTCAATATCTTGAAGCTGTTTTAAACAGCTCTTAGTTTTTTACATTAAGAGTAAGGTTTTACTATTTTATTAACAGTAATACTATAGTTTTTCTTCAATATACAGTGAAAGTATCAATTTTTTCTAAGTTCTTAGAGCAGAAAATTTTAAAAATAAGTTAAGCATCTAGTTAGTACCTTCTCTGAAGGGAGATGAAATTATGGAGAACAATAAATCAAAAATTTCTAAACAAAAATTTATAGGTTTTAGTTTACTCCTTCTAACATTATCTATGGGTATTTTACCTTCTCTCATGGCACCTGTTCCAGGCGTTTTCGCTGTAGAGTTAAGTAATGACAGTACTGTTAAAAACGCCTCTAGGACTTTATCTCAAAACATTCAAGGTCTCACCGTAGTTGAATATGATTCCTTTAAATATCTATCATTAGTTTGGAGAGCACTAGAACCAGTTATATGGATTTCTCATAGTAATGAGGAAGGTGTGCAAATACAAGGCAAAATGAGCGATTGGTCAGCTTTAGAACCTCTTGTTTACCGAACACCAAACAAGGATATTATGCTCTCGTGTTATTCCAGTAATCTTATTGAAGAAACGGAGTTAACTTCAGCAGATGTATTTACATTCAACAACGAAATTGATTCCACTTTAGGTGCTTTATTTATATCCTATGCTTTAACAGGAAACGAGAAAATTGTTGAAAAGATTATAGACAGAGCTTTTACTCTAACTTTTAATCCAGAAATGATATTACCGCTTCGTATGGTAGAAGATGGACCTCCACCCTCTACTCCACCCCCTACTTATACACCTGGTTTGAGTCAAGTTGAATTAGGTTATTGGATAATAATGGTTGTTATATTCTTTATTGGAGCAATTGTAGGGTGGTATATGGATCCTAATTGGAGTTTTGTTCAAAAATTGGGTATAAAACTCATCGCAGTAGGTAAAATAGGGATTTTAACCACATTAGCTTATGTTGGCGCAGGATATATGACTTGGGACGCTGCTATTCCAAAAATCGTAGGATTCTGTTTTGATACATTGGGGTATCTACTTAAAGCACTTCAAGCCTTGACCTTAGCGGAACAATTACTTTATGGACTAAGTCTAATACTTTCAGTTATAGCACAAATTGGCGTTTATATTCTTAGTGCTTCAACACTTCTATGGCTTAAAGTTGCAGCAATCGCAGCAAGTGGAATAGCTGTATGTGTTGGAATTGCCCATGACTTCTTTGACAAAAATGATTGGATTGGATAAAAAAAACCTTCCTCTTTTTTTCTTTTTAATATATAAAAAAAGTTCGTTATTATCACATTATCTTTTTAAATCATCTAACAAGAATCAGTTGAAGGAGATAGAGGTGTGAATACCAAGAATTTCACTTCATTAAAAAGAATGAGGGAGTATATCAAACAGAGAACCGAATTTAGAAAGGTGATATATCCAATTAGAGTAACCATTCTTGTTTTTCTTATCTTACTTGGTTTTGCTTGGTCTCATGTTAATTTCTACTTTTACATCTTTATTTTTACAAAAATCTTGATTATCTTTGGTGTTTGTCTTTTTACTATTTATACAATAACTGATGAAAAAGAAGTTTTAGAATATTGGAAAACAGTAGAAAAAAGAAAAAAGATTGTAAGGAGTAAAATGATTTATTCAACAATTGAAACTCTCA
>CAZJUB010000091.1:0-10383 GCA_964549075.1 uncultured archaeon
AATTACCTCACGATTCAACAAGGCAAAGTTAGATCTGCGTTTTTTTACTGTATTATCACTCATTTCAATTGCAATCACTAATCTAAATTAAAAAGATTAACGATAGGGACTTTATTTAGAAGAAAAGAAATGAAGAGAAAAAAGTTAAAGTTCATCAAGTTCTTCTTCAATATATCTGTCACTACCTTATAGTCATCTATCAAGATCCAATTCTCGTTCAGAAACAATTTCTCTTTCAATGCGGTCTACTGCCACAACATATGCACTGAATAAGCCATAACCATCAGATCTAGCAACATATGTTTTACCTTTGTCTGTAGTTATTCTAACTCGAGTCTGATATAAGACATAACCTCTGAATTTTCTCTTAGGAAAAACTTTAGCATGCACAAACATTTGTCCAGATGTTCCTATTATGTCTGCGAATTTCTTTACTAATTCTACACCCATTTCTATTACTTGTTCCATATCAGAATCGTCAACATCACCCAAGACTCTAAAGTAGTAACCTTCTGTTGTTGGAGGGATTGATACACTTTCCAACAAGTCACTAGTAGTTAGAATTCCAACTGGATGGTTTTCATTATCAACAACTATCAATGCTTTATGATTAGCTTTGTACAGTTGATCTATTGCTTCTATTAGAAAGTCACCTTCTTTACATGTAACAACTTTAGAAGTCATGATTTCCTTAACATTGACTGATAAAAGATCTTGTTTTTCTGATTGCATATCACCTATTGTTTTTCTAGAAGATTCAGAAAGAACTAAAGTTGTAGTATCATGAGGACTTACAATTCCTACAAGTTTATTTGAAGCGTCAACTACTGGAGTTCTTGAGATGTTGTGTGTTCTTGACACAGCGATGAAACGAGCTACAGGGGTATCTTCTGTAACGGTAATAGGATTATGAGTCATAGCTTCCTTAACTTTTTTACTTCCAAAAATATCTTCAGAAGATCTTAATAGGTCTATATCTCTAATTATACCTATGATTTTTCCAACTTCTTCAACTGTTACTGAAAAGATTTTTTCTGATAATATAGCTCTTGCGATTACATCTGAAGGAGTATCTTTCTGAACAGTGTGTACTCTTGTTATCAGAGTTGAGACTTTAGCTTCTGGTTGTATCCTTGATTGTAAAGTAACATGACGTTTGGTCAAATAACCGAGAAATACTCCGTCTTCTTCGAAAACAAGAAGCTCTCTCTCTTGTTTCTTAAAAATTTTGAGAGCTTTAGATAAAGGTTCATTACTACTTATTGACACATAATCTGAAATAATTGATAAAGGTTCGCCACTCATAATTGCGACGTTATTTTTTAAGTTTATAAGATTAACTTTGAATCAGATTTCTATCAGAGAAAGTATTCATGTCTGAATTTTAGGATTTCATCACTAAATCGGTTTTTTCTGAAGAATAGGTGTTTGAAGTAAAAGAGTTAAAGTGAAAGTCAGAAGAAGAAGGAGAAAAGTCTGGTAGAGTAGATTTGTGTTAGTGACAGAGTTTTCCACTAAGATTAAGGAAAGGGGAAGAGAATAACCAAAGAAATAAACTAAGTTTTCGAGAGACATTAAATGTTGTGTTGAGAGTAATACCCTTTTCTTTAACTTAAAGCAAATAATAAAGGAAAGCATGCAATGTACCTTTGAGAATATAAGAATATTAAGGTGCTTTTAGTGAAGAATTGCAAATTATGCAACTAACCTAAAAACCTGTTGAATGGTTTTTTAAAATGTGACAAGAAGATTATAAGAATAATTATTGTTGGAATGATAAAAACTAACATCAAATCTAGGTGAAATTTGAACACAACTGGTGAGAACAATGGGATAGCATAGATATAGTTGGCTGATTGAACCAAAACGAAGAATAAAGCAGAGAGTATTCCAAATAAAAATGCTGTTAAAACATAACTATTGATCTCCTTAGCAAGTAATTTGCGAATCTTTCCAGTTTCTAAACCTCTTAAATTCACCTGATTTAATACTATAGAAAGTTTATTTTTAAATTGAATAAAACCTAATAAACAGATGAATGATGCAAACACAAAAAACAAGTAATTATATATATTCAGTATAATGTTATAATCTATTTCTTTAATTCCTTTTTGAATCGAGACAGAGGATCCAGTAGATTCTCTAATTTCTTCTATTAACTGTTCCGTAGTAATAATATTAATATCAAAATCAACCAATAGTTTTGTGGTTTCTGAATATTCACTATACTCTTCACGGTAATTTGCAACAATAAAAGGTCTATTGTCTGTTTCTTTAATAAGAGGAAAATATCTGGTAATAATAACTGGTTGATTAACTATTATACTGGTTTGATTTTCTCCGAAATTTGTTGGAAATAAATCTTCATTTCCAAAATCCAATTCATCTGCAAAACTTTCACTAATATAAGTATAATTAGCATTAATCTTATGTAGCTTAGTTCTTTCTATTAATTCTGGAAATCTCATCGTTAGTTTTGTGAAATTCATCAAATAATAATCATAAATAATTAGATATTGTTGAGTACTATGGAAAACTGGAAAAACAAATTCTATCCCAGGTACAGATTCAAGTTTAGAAATGTTTGCTAAAAATCCTTCTTCAATATCTATTACTAAATCAGTAGGATAGCTAGTTTTTTGATAAAACTTGTATTCAGCAATAAATGTATTAGAACTTATGTTAGTTATTACTATAGCCCAAACAATGAGGAGTGTAAGGTTATACCACGATTTCAAACCTGACTTTGTAGATAGTATTGTTTTTTTGATTAATCGTGATATAGAATCTGTAGTTTTTTTATTTACTCTTTTTCTCATCGTATTATAAGTGAGTTCTGAAAGAGAAATAGAGATAATATAGTAAAGAACTATTGATGAACCTATTGAAATTATCGATGATATTAATGGTGGAATTAAAGCATAAAGAATGTTATTAATAATGATTAAAGTCAAAATAGAAATTAAAAGGGCAGTTATATAAATTAAAACTGAGATTAGATTAATTTTAGTTGAATCTCTTTCTTTTTGGGAATTAAATCTAAATCGTTTATAGAAAAGATAAATATACACAATTAGCGTAAAAATGAATGCGAGAATAAGATTCAGAGAAAAAATCTGATTTAAAACTAAGAAAAAAACACCTAAAATCATTAAACTGACTGAATCTACAAATATTGGGAGAAAAACAGCTACATGTACTTTATTTCTTGCATCCAATCCTCTTTTTTCAAAATTTTGCAGTAGTGTATTAATTTGCTTATTATAGAAATCTAAAAAGAACTCTATTAACCATGTAGATAACAAAATTGATACAGCTGTTAATATGATCAAAAGGGATTGAAACGGAACTTCAAAAGAGGATGATAAATCAATTTCCAATCTGTTTGAATTCAGCTTATTCAAGTATATAATATCAGTTTGAGCGATGAAGGAGTGAAATGCTTCAGCTATCTGATCAATAGTTTTCATATAGTTATTTATTGATGAAAATAGCTTTTCATTCAAATTTACAGTATAGCCTAAACTGCAGTTATCAGAACCAATTTTGAATTCTTCTGAGAAAGAATTGTTTAATAAGTTAAAGTTCATTAGAATGTCAAGAGCGAATGGTAATTCTTCTAACAGAGAAAAAGTCGAAACATTAATACTTGAATTAAAGAAATTAAGGTGATCATCTAAAACATGTTCAGTTTTTACATTCTCTGTATTTTCAGATAATCCTAATCCTATTTGTAAGACTGTATCATTTATTCTCAAATTGATAAGAAGAATCAGATTGTCACTTATAATGAGTCTAGCCCAATCTTTCCTGAATTCATTCCAATAATTTTGATACAGCAACATTGAGCTAATATTATCTGCAGTATAATTCTGTTTAATTTCTCCTGCGATTTCGAAATCTCTTTCCATTCCTTCTGTAGTTTCAACTAGGGATACCTTCTCAAAAATAGCATAACCAATTCCAAATGAACTAATTAATAAAAATAAGAATATAGATAATAAACCTACTTTGAGAAATAATTTAGGAGATCTTTTGAAGAAGAGTAATGCTAGTTTACTCATTTTTTCACCGTTTACCTTTAGAAAGATAGATTACACGGTTAACTTTTTCCAAAATAAAGGGATCATGAGTTGCAATTACTAGTGTTTTTTTGTATGAATCAGCTTTTTCTATTAATAAACTCAAAACATTCTCACGCGCCTCTAAATCTAAATTACCGGTAGGTTCATCTGCTAGGATGATCTGAGGATCATTAGCTAATGCTACTGCGATAGCTACTCGCTGTTGTTCCCCTCCAGAAAGGTATTGAGGATAAGTTTTTTTATAACGTGTAATATCTAAATTTCCCAGTAAGTTTTCCACTCTTTCTCGAATAAAATCGTTCTTTTTTTCAGCTATTAGTAAAGGAAGAGCAATATTCTCATAAATCGTAAACTCACTTATCAAGTTGAAGTCTTGGTAGATGAGTCCAACAGAATCACGACGATAATTGACTAGTTCTTTATCTGGAAATTTGGTTATATCATTACCATTCACTATGATTTTACCACTTGTAGGTCTCAGTATTCCTCCAACGCATGAAAGAAGGGTACTTTTTCCACTCCCGCTAGGTCCAGCAACAGCCACAATCTCCCCTTCTTTAATCTGTTCATTAAAATTTTCAAGAGCAACGGTTTCTACAATACCACCGTAAATTTTATACAAAGATTCAATAATTATCTGATTCATATCTTGCCAACTTCCTTTTATTTACTCCTGTTATTGTTTTTATTTGTTTAGTAGAAAAAGGGATAATTGTATAAATAGATATACTCCCAATTGCTACTATACCTACTATAAATAATCCGATTTTCGCATAAAATTCCCCTGCAACAGGTAGTAATAGACTATATAGAAGATATTTCGCTTGAATTATTCCAGCTAGTGTACCTATAAAAAGACCAATAAATATACTTATGATGAGTGATTTTCTGATTCTTCTAATGATATAATTCCGAAGTTCTTGATCTGAGTATCCCCTAGCAACTAATTTAGATAGAGAAGGAGCAATAAACTGTATAGTAGCTTTTGTAAAAACAACAGTTATTATCGGAATAAAAAGTATACAAAAAACTAAGTCAAAATAGATGAAGAATTGTTCTGCTGCTTCAGATGAATAGGAATAATATGATCCTTTATCAGTTATACTATAGTATCTTACATTTGATTCTGAGAGATTCAAGTAACCTAAAATCATATTGAATACTTCGGTTATCTTTGTCTCTTTCTCTTCATTTGTAACATTGTTATCAGTTTTTACATTTAATCCTATTAAACTGATTTGAGGTTCAAGTCCTAGCTGTGAACAAACATCTAAATAGAAAGAAATATCTATAAAAGCATAAGGATGAGTTGTACCCGAAAAACCATTTTGACCAGGTAAAGTATCAACCGTTCCTAATATATTAACATCATCTATATGTTGAGACACACCATCATAACCTACATCACGAAGATCAACTTCAAGAGATATATTATCACCTTCTTTCAAATCAGATTCTTCAACTACAGCTTGATTTAGTATAATGTTGTTTTCCTTAAGAGCTAAAAGATCATTATTTGTCTTACCTGTAATCTGTGAACCAAAGAAATGATTCCAACCAAGATTTTGAGATGCAAGGATGGATGCATTAAATCCAATCAACGTTGTACTAATAGTATGACCTTTGTTACTTATAATAATATTGTTAAAAAGAACTACTCCAGGACACATTTCCTCAATTTCTGTTATCTCAGATGTTAGATTATTTATTTGTTCATAAGTACCTATTGTTCTGATTCCTTGACGTCTATCAGCAGTCACAATAAGATCCCATACATCTCCATATCTAGTATATTCAAAATAACTTTTTTTTGCTGTCGTAGATACTATCAAATAAAATAACAAAGCATATAAACAGATAGTTATTACACTCTGGATCCTGATTTTTTTTATTCCTTTAGAGAATATACGAGAGAGTAAATTCTGGAGTTCTATATTAGTTTCCTTTGGTTTTTGCCTTTTCTCATTTGCAAAAACTGATGCAATCAAAGCAGACAAAACTAAAACACCGCTGATAATATCAAGACTTATTTCTAACGAGCCATAATTAAAAAAAATTGGTTTCCAGAATAATGGTTCAAAAATCATAAAAACTTGTAGAAACAATACGAGCATGAGTACAAGAATTATGAACAATCTTTGGATTCTTATTGTTCTTTTTAAGCTCTTATCTTCTTTTATTTCTATTTCTATATCTTTCTTGGTTCTGACTAAAAGGTTAAGCAATTTGATTAAGAAGAAAACTATAAAAAGCAATGAATACGTTTGAATTAAAAATGAAAAAGTGGAAAATGGTAGATTCATCAAAATAATAACTATTGAGAAAACAGTAAGAGAAAGAATGACTACAAATAGATCTGTGATAAACTCAATAGATAAAAATAGAAGAATAGTTTTTTTCTTAGAAAAACCTCTGGATATCAGAATATTCTCGTTTTTCTTTAATATTTGATAGACACCGATGCCAATCAGAAGAAGTAAAACTGAAGCAAGTAAAAGATTGACTGTGCTTAAAAGTTGTATAGAAGTTATTTCATAGCCAACATACACTTCAAAATTTTGTATTAAAGACTTAACAGGTGAATGAATATATATTTGTTCTGGATTAAATCCTCTTTCTATATATTGATTAAAGATGTTCTTCTCTTTTTCATCAACCTCTTTCTCTAAACGTTCTATCGTCATTTTATCTATGAATTCTGGTTTCATAAAACCTAGAGAAAACGCTCCTAACTCCTTGGTATCAACAGAGAAATAACTTACTAATTCTGCGAGAACAGAGAAATTACCAATTAAATAATAAGGTGAGTTTTGATACTCAATTCTTGGACTGTAAAAACGATCAAAATCTGAACTTCGTGCTATAGTTGTAATATAAGTGAAAATAGCATTAGTGTCTTCTAGCTCTACCTTTGAAAAATTTGCGACAATCATCGTCTTATTCTCTGTTTCTGAAATACTTTGATAATAAGGTACAGCTTTTGTAAGATTAATTGATGTGGATTCAAATTCCGCTGATCCAACAATCGTTTGATTATTCAAACCACTATAAGAAAATAAACCACTGCTTAAACCAATGAAAGGGATTAAGAAATTCTTCTCTTGAAAAATATAAATTAAGTTTATTACAAGAGCATATGTTAGTTGTACATTTTCAATTGATAGTGTATCAAATGCAAATAAAATATTCTCAAACGAGTTGCCTGTCATTCCATCTTGAGCGATAGTTGTGCTGAATTGATAGTCTAGATCTTTTATTTCATTTTTCAAGTTAATATTAAATGGTATTGTTACAGAAATAACCGAGATTCCCACTAAACTAAAAATAATCATGGTGATGATTGCTGAAGGTAATAACGATTTAACATTCCTACGATAAAAAGTATAGATTAGTTTAAGCATACTCATCTTTTCATCACTGTTTTCATTACTTCATTTTCTATAAAATAAAAAAAGGAAAGTATTTAAAATTTATTTGATAATATTGTTTCATCATTCGTAATCAAGATTTATTATTTGAACTTCGAACCAATCACCATAAGCATTATCGTCATCAAAGTATTGAGAAAACCAAGAACCAGGATTATATATTAAGAAATAACAATGCCATTCGCCATCAGTAATTCTTGAACCTGTGTCATATACCATAGGTCTTATTATTTGATCATCCTTTCCTGTGTCAACCTCAACTATTCTAAATATTAGGTCATCGTAATTTACTAAATCATAATCTAAGGTAAAACTAAGATTAGGATCTAGGTATTCTCCAACATCTTCTTGTTGAACATAGAATTTTGAAGTTTCTTGCATTCTCCAATCACCACTTGCGTAGTATTTAACTTGAAGTCGGAATTCTCCTCTATTACCTTCTCCATCATAAGTAGATTCCGTATAAAATTTTTCCCATTCAATTGCGAATGTATAAGCAGTTGCTTTAGTAAATGTTGTAAAATGAGGTGTAATACTAGTTGTAAGGGTTACTAAAAGCATTAATATAAATAATTTCTTTTTATTCATACTCATACCTCCTTATCTGCTATAAATACTTGAAAATTTATAACAATACTTAGCTTTGCAATATTGATATTTAAATATTGTTCATATATTTGTTGATTTTTTCAACAATAGAGAAACCTAAGTATCTAAAATCTAAGTTTTTACCTAAAATACATCCAGACAGATGTTTTAGAAAGACTTAGACTAAGGATTGGTCTAGGAACTGGAGTTGATCTCTTCCATTCTTCAGGAGATGATGAAATGATAAAACTATTTGCATTGATTCTAGCAGATTTCCAAAGAAACTGTGATGAAGCGATGGATTACTTGAAAAGAACAATATCACAATATCCAAATGGGATTTATTTTAGAGCAAATAAGGTAAACGATCTTATTTCAAGAATAGATCAAGATTGGATAGGTAATATATTTATTGATGATGTAGAAGTAGAAATAAGATTCGGGCAGATACATACTTCTGGTAGAGAAATTCCTACATGGGATACCCAAAGAGGAATTTATTCTCTAGGAAATGGTGGAAGTTGGTTATCAAAGATAATTAATGACATAAAAATACAAGCACTAGAATTAGTGTTTGCATATCCTAAAAAAGCAAACGTTGAGGACTTCTTCAAATGGATCACAACAAACTGGTACTTCATGAATTAGGATAAAATGAATATCATGTAAGATATTTCATTCCTTTCTTTTTCTCCAATGATATTCTTTTAGAATTTCATCTAGTTGATTTATCCTTTCAATAAATTTATTTCTTTTTTCTCCTTCTCTGTCTTCATTCCTTAAGTAAATTGGTGGAAAATGCTCTTTTGTTTGTTTTATTATCTTTTCATATGGCAAATCTATTCCTTCTTTAATATACAGTTCAATCTTTTTTATTAAAATATTCAAAATTGGTTCGACTTCATTGTAATTCAATATCCACTGTAGATACAACACTCTTTCCAAATCAGCTATTATTTCTCTGCAAAGATTCTTTAGTTTAGATTTATTTGCAGTTTTCTTTTTCCTTTTGTATATCTCATCCATCATTGTTGCCCTTATAATCCGAACATTGATTACAAGCTTACATTCTTCTAACAGTTCTCCACTTGGAACTCCTTCGAAATCATAACAAAATGTCAAATCATCTAATATAGAAGTAAGAATAATCAACTTTCTTCCAAGTATATTTTGCCTATCTATTATATCACCTCTTTGTTTGAGGTTGGAGTAAAATTGTACAAGAGTTCTTAATATTTCGATAACAAGATTTTTATGATATTTATCCTTGAATTCCCTTCTTTCAAAATCATAATATTCAAGATACATAATAGAAACAATACTAAAGAGAATCTCCACTTCAGGATACTTCTGAATCAAGTCGTTTGATTCTAGTTTCTTTTGAAGATTATCTGTTAATAGACCGATTTTTTCGTAATAATCATTTTTCTCTTTTAAACCATATGTTTTTAACTGCTCTTCTGAAGCTTGATCAGAAAGAATTAATTGTGCTTTCTCAAGAAATTTCAATTCTTTTTCCACAATCATATTTAGTTCTAAAAAATCCCAGTCTATATATCCAGTAAAGGTATCAAAACCTTTTTCACCATATTCTCGTAGAATGGACTCTCTTCCTCTTTTTTTCATAAAAATACTAAACAGAAACTGCTTATCATCTAATTCTCTGTCGTGTTTCATCTAGAATATACCAAGAAACAGTAGGAGGAGAGAAATTTAAGCTTTTTGAAATAAGAAAAGAGTGGGAAGGTGAAAGTATTAGAGAACATACTCTTGGCGAAACTTGAGTGTTTCGTCGCTATATTGAAGACCAAGACGACCAGCATGATAAAAGAGCTTGTCGACATTATAAGCAGAGAGGGCAGAGGTCTCGAGATAGTCAAAATTATGGAGACGAACATAAGAAAGAATAGCATCACGATTAACAGAACGAGCATCGTTGAGATCAAATTTGTTACCAACAAGGATGATAGGAACATCAGGACATTTGCTAGTAACTTCGTTGACCCAAACATCAATATCATCGAAGGAGCTCTGGTTGGTGATGTCGAAAACAAGAATGGCACAAGCACAAATAGGTGATAATATCGAAAATTATCTTAAAGCATTCTTTGATAGTAGGGGAATTGTAAGTTACCATGGAATTCAAAGATGGGATGTTCCTTTTGGCAATAAAATCAACAAACTTTTTGGAGGATTAGCTCAAGAGAGTGAAAAAGCCAGAGCTTTCAAAGAGAGATGGTTTAAAATGCTTCTAGCTGATAGTGATTACGATGTAAGTACAA
>CAZJUB010000092.1:0-10344 GCA_964549075.1 uncultured archaeon
TACGGTTTCGACTTCCATAAATCATTTTATCCTCAGACAGATATATTCTTTTTTACTAAAAGATTTCTTTTTATTTGAATTCATCTAGATAACTATCTGTACTTTTATATTTCTAGTTCTTAAGCTGTTAGAACGTTCTAGATTGCAATTTACTTCCGACAAAAAGCGAATTAAAAACGTATTACTTTCGTAAGATTTTCTTCTAGATAAAACTTGGTTTTAGATAAAGTTTATTATTAGCATTTCTTATCTTGGATTGGTAATAATGACGTTTTCAATAGTTGCGTATGATCCAGAAAAGAAAGAGTGGGGAGTTGCAGTGCAATCTAAATTCGTAGCAGTTGGTAGTATAGTCCCTTGGGGTAAAGCTAATGTTGGTGTTATAGCTACTCAAGCTTGGGTGAATACTAGTTATGGTCCAAAAGGACTAGCTCTTTTAGAACAAGGATTAACTGCTGAAGAAGTTTTGAAATTGCTTACAAGTCAAGATGAAAAAAGAGAACATCGTCAAATAGGTATAGTAGACTCATATGGTAATGCAGCATCTTTTACTGGTTCAAAGTGCTTTGATTGGGCAGGGCACATAATTGGTGAGAATTATGCATGTCAAGGGAATATCTTAGTGTCACAAACAACTGTTCTTGCAATGTCTCAAGCTTTTAGAGAAACTGAAGGTGATTTAGTAGATAAATTAATTGCGGTTTTAGAAGCTGGCCAAGAAGCTGGTGGGGATAGTAGAGGAAAACAATCTGCTGCTGTGATGGTGTTCAAAGAAGAAGGGGCTTACGATGGTGGAACAGACAAGCTTGTTGATGTTAGAGTTGATGACCACGAACATCCCATTAAGGAACTTCGAAGGGTGTTTGAGCTTTATGATTTGTCTCTTCTAAAACGAGATAAACCAGAGGATAAAGTAAAATTAGCTGGAGATGTTCTGAAAACTGTTAAAGAAGTATTAAAGAAAGACGGTTTCTATGAAGGAGAAATTAACACCAAACTAGATGATATGACTAAAAAAGCATTGAAGGATTGGATGCTCACTAATAACTTTGAAGTAAAGGAAAGAGAAGACGACTTCATGTGGGGTGCTGTTTATCGGTTCATTGATAAAAAGAAAAACGAACGTAAGTAATTTCTATTCAGCTGTTGTTTAAGTTCATCCTTATAATATAAAGAGACCAAATTAGAATACTTAATCTGTTACTTGATGGAAAAATAAAGGAAGAATGAGAAAGGAATTCTTAATTTCTCTTTCTTCTAAATTGAATTGAAACTAATGTTGCTACTAGAAATGCTCCTAGAATACCGATAATTGGATAAAGAGATTCTTCAGTTCCAGAAGGTGTTGTAGAACTAGTTGGAGTTGGAGTGGGTTCAACATAAGGTTCATAGTCGTCATTAGATTCTATATCGATTCCTAACAGAAATTCAATAGTATTGTAAATCAAATACACATTATCCTTATCTGTCAAAGCATAGTCATAATTAGACCAACAGGTTGACCCAAATACAGCTAGTGATGATGAGCCATTAACATCCACACCTGCAATTGGAATAATATCTCCTCCAGTATTATCATTTACCATATCATAGACTACTGTTGGTGCAGGTGCAGCTTCATCTTTTTGGTAGAAGTAGGTTTCACCATACATTATCCAATTGACATTATCTGAACCTGTTTCTGAGTAGAGTGAACTAGGTGAGAAATATTGTATTCTTCTGGTTAGATTTTCAGTAATATAAGCAACTTCTGGATCTAGATTATAATTCCCAGTGAAACAATACCAATCTTGGTAATATTCAGGATCAGCTGAAGTAGTATAAAGATTATCGTCATTCATTCTAATGTCAGCACCGAGTGATGTCAAAAGTGCATTCATGGTCTCAAAGTTTACATCATACGTAAAATCTCCTCTGCTACTTAATAACATGTGTCCTCCAGCTTCATACCAGTTAGTTAGTGCTGTTATCTCAGCTGCAGTGAAGTCTGTTGTTGTTACTGGTGCTGTTATTACTACTAAATCCACGCCTGCTAAAACAGTTGTGTTAAATTCCTCGTAGTTATATACTACTTCTAAAACGTCTCTATCAAGTGTATCATAGAATGATGACAAAAGGTCGTCTGCAGCATAATCGTTTTCATGAGCTTTATCAATGAGTACTTTTGCAATATCAGGAGTTTCTGTGATTGTAGGAACGGTAACAATTGATAAAGTATAATTCCATACAGCATATACTGCACCTACTGCCCTTCCTAATTGTTCTTCTGTAATAGCTTTTATGGTCGCATTTGAACTTATAATTCCTGTAGTATCTCCAGTTGGGTAAGCGTCTCTGATAGTCCAATAATAACTATATGCGTGAGTAGCACAGTCTATAATGAATTCTGTAGTATTTGTGATCTCTCCAAAATCATAAGCTGTGATATTAAGTTCATCAAGACTATAATTTATGTCAGTTTCATATGCACTATGACCTGACCAAGTGTCATATGTGTGAACAGGAATATTAATATCAGCTGTATAATGTGAAATTATTCCTAGAAAGAAGAAAACATTACCCCATTCTTCATTTTGAGCAAAATCTCTGATTTCGCCTACCATCTCTGTTACCTTCCAAGGAGCATTGTGCTCTCCACTTACTGGATAGTAAAGATGATTATCCCAATCTTGAAGAACTTGATCTGGATAAGTGCTTCCACCGATAACTTCTGGAGAATAATAATCAAATACAGTTGCCCAGTCACCTTCTACTAGTGTCATAGCTTCAGTATCAATAGTTTGGTGTGTCAAAAGCCCCCAAGCACGAACAGTTTGATTATTTCTGTTGTTCAAAATAAAAGGGCTGAGGAATAAAAATAACATAATATATAAAGAAATACTCTTGTTTTTCATATTATTCAATTAACAAAATATTCATTTATTTTTAAATATTCTCGAGTAACCTAGATTCTTACAGAATCAAAATAATTTTAATTTTAATATCTAATGTAGCTTCATGAGAATACCTATACAAGTTTTAGTTTATCCGGTAATGCTATCTGAAGCTGGTTGGAAATATTTAATGTTAAAAAGAACAGAAGAAAGGGGAGGTTTTTGGCAAGGAGTTACTGGACATCCAGAAGGAAAGGAAAGTATAGAGCAAGCTGCTGCAAGAGAGTTACTCGAAGAAACAGGTTTTATACCTAATTTCTTGATAAAAACTGATTTCTCTTACAAGATTAAAATTGAAGAATCAGCAAAGGATATTTTTCCTGAAGGAACTACTGAATTAGATGAATATGTTTTTGTTGCTAGAATAGATCAGAAAGATCTACCAAGTATTGATTCATATGAACATACAGAATGGAAGTGGTGTTCTTACGAAGAAGCGCAGAAATTGTTATTTTGGGAAGAAAATAAACAAGCTTTAGAATATGTAAGAAAATTTCTTGAAGAATGAATATTTCTATTCTTCTTGTTGTTTAAACGAACCTATTATCTGAGTCGCTCTATGTGCAGTAAAAATCATCGCTAGAAACATTACTGCAAGTGAAAAATATACAGCAACTGTCTCAGATAAAAGAAAGAAAAAAAGTAAAGTGATGACTAAACTCATAGCTACGAAGCCAGAAGCAAGTCCCAATGAAGGGATTAACCAACCTCTGAAGACATAAATCTCAGTTAGAATACCTATCTTCAAACTGCGAAGATTTTCATACTCTTCTGCAAGGAAATATTTGTTATTCTCTGTTCGTCCTAGTAATCCCAATTGTTCCAATCTTTGCAAATGGTACTGGGCATGACTTGCAGTTTTTAATCCCAAATCTCTATGTGTTTCTCTAACACCGATATCTTTCCCTTTCTTAAGAGAATAGACAAATACTCTCAATGCAGTTCCAGTTAAAGCAGAGATTATGTCTTCAGTTTGTTCAGTCATCACTTAAACCTTCTATGTGTGGGGTTCGAATAAGGCAGCCATAGCTGCAACATAGTCATCAAAAGCACTTTCTGGAGAGAGAACAGCAGATCCATACATGCTCATATTATCAACCATGTAATAATCTCCTACTAAAGTCCAAGTTGTCTGTTGACATAAGATAAGGGATTCCATATTTACGTAAAGTAAGATAACTGTACCATTTTCTAAGAACAGTTCAGTAACCCATTTCATGTTTGGAAGTTCTCCTAATCCTTCATATGGGGCTTCTCCCCAAGTTCCAAGTCGTTCAGTGGCATTGATAGAATCAAACATAGCTTGAGCAACACCTTCTACTTGCTCTTTAGTTATAACAAAGTTTATGTCTTCAACAGGATCGACAAGTAAAGCTGATGTATTCCAATAATAATCTTCTGAAGTTCCGATGCGTTCAAAGGAAGACCAAATCATACGATCATCAATGAAACCTGTAGCATTACCACCTATCTCCATATATAATACATTAGGAATAGAGCCTAAAATTGAGGATGCAAGACGGCTAGAGTAAGGTTCTGAAGGTCCTCCGTTATCTGGACCAGTTCCATTAGGTAGTGTAAAATACACACTTACTCCTACAACAGATCCTAAAACTATTGCTGTTCCAAGACCTATTTCGAACCACTTCATGAAACTTCCTTTTAGTCCTTTTGAAATAGCTTTTCCAAGTAATTTTTCTTCACTCATTTTATTTCACCGAAGTTTCTTTAACTTCAGAAAGTATTAGTTCAAAGACACTTTTAATAAAATGTTTTGTACGCACATTAAAAAATGTTGTACAAACATTTGAACATTTCTCTTTAAAATTCATTTTAGTAGGATTAGTCGTATGAAAACTGTTTTTAATTGGTTTTTTCTCGTTTCATCGAGTGTGATTATTCATGAAAGTTATTTTTCAGAAAACTAATCTTAATGATTTTGAGACACCTTTAGTGTTTATTGGTGTTTTAGAAGAAGCTAAAGAAGATCCACATTTTACTGAATTAACTACTGCTGCTCAAAAAATAATTGAGCATGGTGATTTTAAAGGTAAACAAGGTGATCTTTCTCTAGTTTATACTAATGGTGCTATTAAAGCGGAAAGAATTCTTTTAGTAGGTTTAGGAAAGAAAGAAAAGTTGACAGCAGAGTCAATTAGACAGGTAGTAGGAACAGCTTCTAGAAAAGCACGAGATTTAGATGTAAAGGAAATTTCTATCTTTCTTGATTCGTTCTCGAGAGGAGTAGTAGAAATTACTGAAACTACAGAAGCTTTAGTTCAAGGAATGATAATGGGAAGTTTCCAAAATATTGCTTATAGAACTAAGAATCTGGAGAAATACAAGACAATTGAGGAATTAACAATTATTAGTTCGGATGCTGATGAAATTGTTATGAAACAAGGAATAGAGAGCGGGAAAATCATTGCGGATGCTGTTAATTTTTGTAGAGAACTTGCTTGGGGTCCTGCTAACTACATAACACCAACAAAACTTGCAAATGAAGCACTTCGTTTTGAAAAAGAATTAGGGATTAAAACTACAGTATTTGATAGAGAGAAAGCTGAGGAAATTGGTTTGACCAGTTTTCTAGCTGTTGCTCGTGGTACAAAAGAACCTCCCAAATTCATTATTATGGAATATGGTGCTGAGAAAGAAAGAGCTGATACTGTTGCTTTAATTGGTAAGGCAATAACCTTTGATAGTGGCGGAATAAGTATCAAATCTGGTCAAGGTATGGAATTGATGAAAGCTGATATGACTGGTGGAGCTGTTGTTCTTGCAGTTATGGAGGCAGTAGCAAAACTGAATCTCGACTTACATGTTGTTGGAATAGTCCCAGCAACTGATAATATGCCGTCTGGAACTGCCTATCATCCTGGAGATATTATTACAAGTTATAGTGGAATTACAATCGAGGTTATTAGTACAGATGCAGAAGGTAGGATGGTACTAAATGACGCTTTAACTTATGCAGCAAAGAACTATAAACCTAAAGCTATGTTTGATTTTGCTACACTGACAGGAGCAATGATGATTGCTTTAGGTGAACATGCTATTGGCTATTTTTCAAACCATGATTTCGTAGTTGATAAATTAGAAGAAGCTTCCAAAACTAGTGGAGAAAGAATCTGGCGTATGCCTCTTTGGGATGTTTATGATGAACAGCTTAAAAGTGATATAGCAGATTTCAAACACACAGGAGGACGACCAGGCGGTGCAATAACTGCTGCACGTTTCTTAAGTCAATTTACTTTGGATGTTCCATGGGCACACTTAGATATTGCTGGTGCAATGGAACAAAGTAGCGATAAAAACTACAACCCAAAAGGAAGTAGAGGACCAGGTGTCAGAATTATCTTGGATTTATTGAGAAATTGGTAGGAAATTAAGATACCTACTTTTTTCCTCCAAAGAAGTAATTCTTAACTTTGTGCAAAATAAAAGAAAAATATGTGCGTTTTTTGATGAAAAATTCTAAAAAAGAATTACAGGATGGTCAATAGGATATGGGTCTTCACTTTTAGATTCACCATCTATAAAATAACTTCCATTACCTTGCCAGTTTTCCCAATAGTTTCCTGTAGAAGTAAGCAGATTAAACCAAGTGCTATTTGTTGAATCATCATATGCTTGTGATATCCCTTCTAGTTTATTGCTTATGAAGTTATTAGAATAAATTGTGTTGTCAAAAGAGTCTAAGTAAATAACTAATGCATAGTTAGAATTTCCAATAAACTGGTTTTGATAGATTATTATTGATTCTGAAACATTTATCTTTATTCCAAATCCGTTTAAGTCTATTTTGTTTTGTTTTATACTACAATTAAATGATTCCCATACAAAAATACCAATTTCATTATTTGCGATTATTTCATTATTTTTTACACTTATCTCTCTCGAATCCCAAAGTTTTACTCCTATTTTATTATTTGAAATTTGATTGAATGAGAGTTCTTTGTAGAAATTTTCTCCTTGGGTACCAATATGCTCTTCGTTTCGAAAACCTTCTGCATTCTGATAAAGTGTGTTATTTGTAACATTCCAATTTTTAGAAGAGTAGTTGATAATGCCAACTTCATTTTCTATACAATAATTATCCTTTATCATAGAAGAGTTGCTTGTAAACTGACAGATCCCACTATTATAATTTCCATATAGTTCATTATTTTGTATTGTTACATTTTTCATATCCGAAATCCAAATTCCATCACCACAAAACTTTGCTAAATTGTTTTCTAAAATAGCATTTTTACAACCAGAAACAACTAATCCAAATTTCGAGCAATTCCAAAATTCATTATTTTGAATTGTGTGATTTTCTCCTCCAAAAATCTGTATCCCTCTTTGAACTCCAAATATTGTTTGATTTGAAATAGATACAGAATTACAGTCTTTGGTTATTATCTGTCCATATTTACTAGTGATATTCAATTCAGTTTCGTTTGTAAAGATCCCAATAGGTAAACCGTTTACTAAATTATTATCTAGGAAAAGTTTATCAGAATCAGTATATGTGTATCCTCCTAAAATTTCTATTCCATTCCATGTGAAATTATTTGACCTTACTGTACAATTATAAGTATAAGCTAATTCTAATCCCCTAATTTTGTTGTTACTGAGTGTATTTTCTACAAAAGTAAAATTATCACTATTATACATCCAAATTCCTTCCACATTATTGATTATGTTACAAGAGGTTATTACTGAATTTGGACATGTATCCAATATGATAGCTGAACTTGAATTACTGATTGTAGAATTAATAATATTTACATTGTCACAATCAAATATGTTAAGGCTGTCTCCATTCTTGTTTAGATTAACATTCAAAATTGTAATGTTTCTACTCTCAACTAAAGTTATGCCATTTGTTGTTTCTATAATTTCTTTATTGTAAATTGTAACATTTTCACATTTTACTAAATAAATTTGAGAGAATTCTGATGAAACACATAAATTACTTTCATTCTGTAAAAGAGCAATTTCCTTTCCTTGAATTGTATTGTTTTCAAAGACATAAGTACTGAAATCTTCAGAAGTCCAATGACTTAGTTTTATACCCCATTTGTCGAATTTATTATTTTTTATTGTTGTTCCTGGATTTTGAACAAAAATACCACCACTATTTTTTTCAAAAATATTATCTGACAAAATTGAATTCCAGCTCCATAATAACCAAAGAGGTTGTTTTTCATTATTCTTGAACAAATTGTCTGTAATCGTTGAATCACTACATAAGTCAATGGTTGAAGAATCTTTGCTGTTTGTAACTTTATTATTAGTGAAAACCGATTCCTTACATAATCTCAAAGAAAATGCTTTATTATTTTTATCAAATTGATTTTGTTGAACAATTATTCCTTTACTTTCTTCACAATATAAACCAACTTGATTGCAGTATTTTATTGTATTTTTTTCAATTATGACTGCATACTCTGCTGTTTCAGATATATATATCCCATAGTCTTTTGCTGAAACAAAACAATTTCTGATCTCAAAGTGTAGGGTTGTTGTACTAATATAAATTCCATGTGTTTCTCCTGTTGTGATATTTAGATTTTCAATGATAAATGGTTTCTTTGAAGATCCTTCTCCTGAAAAACCATATTTAGAAAAATCTCCATCAGATTCAATGATTATATTATCATGAGGATTCAAATTTGTTTTTGGCATAAATAAAACTAGAAGAGAGATTAAAACACTTGTAGCGATTAGAAAAGAGAAAAGAATTGCAACATATTTCGTCGTAAAGAATTTCACTTATACTACACTTCTCAAATCTAGTGATACGTTCTTATACTTATATCCTTTTTTATTTTTAATACGCTCTGATTAAATTAATCTAGGAAGATTTGTTTTACAATAATATTCTATTTCCAGTTAAAAAGCAATTTTTCAACTAAGAAAAAGATAAAAAATGATTTCCTTTCGTTTATCTATACCATTTTGTCACTTCTTCTACAGCAAATTTAGGTTCTCTCTCAGGATTTTCATCTGGATAACCTAAAGCAACAGCTGCTATTAAGGGACCTGAATATCCTATCTGTATACCGACATTTTTCCCAAATTCTTGTAAACTATCTCTCATTTCTGATTCTTGAATTTCGATACCAAGTATTTGTAATATAACTGGTTCAACAAAGAGAACATCATTTATCCAAACTGTTCCTAGTCCCATACTATATGCTTTCAATAACATGTTTTGAATTGCAGCTGATACTGATTGAATTTCAGGACTTATACCTCCCCATTCACAAGTTTGTGTTACTATGATGACTACTGGTGCTCTGTCCATGATGTTGTACGAATTATGAGCTGATGCCATCAATGGGATTTTTGGAATCTTATCAATTGTTTCTCTACATGCTTCTACAAGTTTTGATTTTGCTTCTCCTTGAAAAACATGAAAGCGCCATTGAACTCGATTTTTTGCAGATGGAGCACGATTTCCTGCATCTAAAACTTCCAATATCTGTTCTTTAGTGAGAGATTTATCTTTATATCTCCTGATTGATTTTCTCTTCTTAATTACTTCGTCAATATGCATATGATATTTACGAAATTGTACAATAAAAATATTTGTTAGAGCTTCTTACTATACTTTATTGTGTTCTACTTCTTCTACTTCATCAGATTGACTGACTTTCTTGATTCTTTCTACGCCTTTATATTTTAGAATAAGCTTTACTACTTCTTCAGGAACTGCATCCTCCCATTTCTCTCCTCTTATCATCTCATCTCTTATTTTCTTCCCACTGTATTCAGCTCTACTAACTAAAGGAACCTTTCTGATTTCTTTGTGAGCAAGTTTTTCAAATAGTTCCTGTACTAATGGATTATTAGTAAAAACAACTTCAAAGCTAGGTACTAAATCGATTACATTTGCTGGCCAGATTGTATTTCTATTAATGTCTGGAATTGAAGCTATGTAAAATTTAGAGATATCGAATCTTTTTCTAACTAGGGCTGAAAGCATTTCAAGTCTTTCTCCACCAGTAAACGGATTTCTAATAGAATAAGCTTTTTCTCCACTGCCAATCAGAATTATTATTTCATCAATATCAGCTTGATTCAAAATATACTCAATTGCATGAATATGTCCTTTGTGTGGAGGATTAAATCTTCCTAAGTATAATGCTCTCATTTGATAATAATCTAAATTATAAGATAATATATCTTTTGGCAAAAGGCAAATGTTTCCTATTTAATCCCGTATTTGTTTCCTGTTTTTACAACCAATCCTTCCTTCTCCATTTTAAGTAAAATGGCTTTTAGTTCCTTCTGTGTGCAGTTTAATGTTTCTAATAATTCATTCATTGTGGTGTTTTTGTTTTCGAGTAAAAAATTGAGAATAATTCATCTTTTTTCCCTTGTAGAACATTGAAACTTACTATTTTTAGCTTTTTGT
>CAZJUB010000093.1:0-10232 GCA_964549075.1 uncultured archaeon
TTCTTTGGAGTTAATTGCTGTTTTTCTTGTGTTTTTAGTTCATATTCTTCTGTAATATCATTAGATACGAAAACTATATTCAAGACAATTCCAATAATTACTATTCCAGGAACCATTAAATCAAAAACTGAGGTGTTTCCAACGATACCAATAAAGTGTTCTACAATTATACTCCTACCTGTATTAGCTCCAAGACCTGATCTAGCTGCATCTACAAATTCATTATAAACAGTTGTAAAAGTTGATACTGCACTTTGATAAACTCCAGTAGCTGGGTCTCCTATTACTGTTATCTTAACATCACTATCAAAATTAAAGATAACTTCACTGAAATTTTGAGGAATAATCAGTGTAAGATGAAGACCATGGTCTTCATATATTAAGAAATCTTCCACAGATTGATTGTATTCTTCTGCTTCATATACTTTAAAAATATTTATTGGTTCTTCTCCGTTTTCAATAGGATAAGTTAAGTTTTCTAATGTGCTAACCAGTAAATTTCCAAACTCATAAGTTGTTGTAGCATTTGTAAAGCCTATATCTTCGTTTATTATGAGAACATTATAAGATTCAATAGTGGATGTTGGTCCTCCAAATATTACACCCATAAAAATCATCATTACAGCTGGAAGCAAAACTGCCATAATTATAAATAATTTTGATCTATATATCTCCTTGATAAATTTCAAACCAATCTTATAAGTTGTTCTTAATTGAAAACCAAGATTCTTTGCTATAGAAACAAATTTGCTTTGATCTTCATTTTTACCTTCCATTTTCATCACACCCTTAGCTCCTTTCCTGTAAGACTTATGAAAACAGTTTCAAGAGATTGTTTTGTAAGCTTAACATCTTGAACAATAAATCCTTCTTTTTCTATTGTATTTAGAATTTCAGGGATTTTTGATATAGCGTTCAAAGTCTTAATTATCAAATTATTGTCTTTCTTTTCGACAGCTAAATCCTTTGCAGATTTTGTGACTTTGGCAACTAGTTCATCAGTAAATTCCTTATCTATTTCTAGTTCAAGAATATCTCCTTTACCATGAGTATTCTTAAGATTTTCAGGGGTATCTATAGCAAGCATTTTACCCAAATCTAATATCCCAACTCTGTCAGAAAGAGCATCTACAATTTCCATCAAATGGCTGGTAATGATGATTGTTTTATGCTCCTTAGAAGCGAAATCTCTCAAATAATCGTATAAATAATTTCTTGTTTGTGGATCCAAACCTACAAAGACTTCATCCAGTAGCAGAATTTGAGGATCATGTACCATCCCCATAGCTAAATTCAGTCTTCTCTTCATTCCTCCAGATAATTTTGATGCTAATTTTTTCTTATATTCTGTTAAATATAATCCTTCCAACAAATGATTGATTCTTTCTTTTAATTCTTTGTTAGGAATATTATATGTAGTTCCTATCACGTTGAGATTTTCATAAACTGTAAGATTTTTCCAAAAAGCTGTTTCTTGAGGAACATAGCCAATAATGTGTTTGAGATGTGAAGAATTGACATTAAGTTCCTCCCCGTTGTACAAAATATGACCAGAAGTAGATTTGAGTAAACCCACAAGCATTCTAATCAGTGTGGTTTTTCCAGCTCCATTGGGACCTAAAAGCCCAAAAATTTCTCCTTTGAAAATATCTAAGTCCAACGAATCTACAGCTTTTACGTTGTTAGAACTATATATTTTAGTTAAATCTTGTACACTAATTGCTGTCTCCGTCATAAACTATTAAAAAAAGGTTCCCTTTATAAGTCTTACCGAGAATAATTTGTTACTTCTTTATTCTTATTTTTATTCTCTAAAAGCTTTTGAATCAAAAATGCCTGATAAAACAAAATAAGTACTCATATACTATTCAAACAGCGTCTATAGTATACCCTATGAGTTTATTTTTATTTTTTAAAACCTATAATTATCATTATGAATCTATATTTATCAAAGAAAGTCTATATTTATATAGGTTTTATTGCAGATAATGTTATAAGTTACTAGGAAAATCCCCTTTTCGTATTTATATGAATTACATAGTTCAAGATTTCCAAAAAGAGAAACAAAGGGTAAGAAAACTAGCTTTTGTGAATTTGTGTATAGTATTAATAAGTATCACAATAACGCTAATATGTTATTTTGCTGATAAGATTAGTTTAACTATACTCTTCGGTGTTATATCAGGATTGACTGCTTTTTTCCTTCTTATTGTATTAGCGGAAAGGTTAGAGCTCAACAATTTGAAAAACACAGAAGCATAAGATTAGTCTCACCAAGCACTCTACTATTACACATGAGTGTTTGCTTGAATCAAAATTCGATAAAAGTAAGATCACACATTTCATCAAAGGATTTTTTTCTCAATTTTACTAATAAAACAAACATTTAATTATTTCACAAAACATTTTTAAATTTCTAAAAGAAATTAATTCTTTGATACAATCATCTATCTATGTGCACATAATGAAATCATCCAATAATATGGTGAAAATCGGGATCCCCAGAGCGTTATTATTCTATAAATTCTCTGCTTTATGGATTACTTTCTTTGAAGAATTAGGCGCTGAAATAGTTATCTCTCCCATAACAACAAAGAAAATCAAAGATGACGCAGTAAAAAATGCACCTGATGAAGATTGTTACTCTACAAAATTATATTTCGGTCATGTCTTAGCTCTTAAGGATAAAGTAGATTATCTCTTTGTACCTCGCTTTGGAGGACGTAAGAAAAAGTATGTTGGTTGTCCAAAATTTATCGGTTTAGCAGAAGTTCTAAAATCAATGATTCCTGACTTACCACCCATCTTGATGCCACACTATAATCGTGGAATGGATAAAAACACAAGAATAGGGCTTGTTATGAGAGCATACAGGTTGGGACGAGTTGTAACTATTAATCCTTTTAAAAGAATAAAAGCAATTTGGAGAGCTTTTAAAGCTCTGAGGATTCATAATCGAGAATTGATAATTGACGAAGAAACTCTTTCTAGATGGGAAAAAAGTGAAATTGTTTTAAACGATTTTCCAATTTATACCCTAAATCAACGAGTTCTTAAAGTAGCTCTGGTGGGACATTCATATGTGTTAAATGATCCTTATTCTTCTTTAAACATACGTTCATTGATGCAAGAATATGGTGTTGACATAATAACTTCTGAACAAATGCCACGAAAGTTTATTGAGAATCAGATGGCAAAACTTGAGTATGATATCTACTTTGATTTTGAGAGAGAGATATTAGGTACAATAATGCATTTTCTAGAAACTAAAACAATTGACGGAATTATCCATTTGATGATTTTCAGTTGCGGACCTGATTCAATTGCGGGAGAAATTGCTTCTAGATTTTCAAAAAGAGATACAGTTATCCCGCTTCTTCAACTTGTCTTTGATGAGTTGACAGGAGAAGCAGGTATGAGAACTAGAATTGAAGCTTTCGTTGATATGTTAAGACGAAGTATTGAAGAGCGAGTCGTACTTCTTCCAGCAAAAGTTCATATTTAGGAGGAATGAATAAATGCCATTATCTTTCCCTTATGTTGGAACTTTTACCTATGTATTTGAATCAATAGCTAGAGGTATGAGAAGAGATGATGTAATCGTCCCTCATGAACCAACGGCTAAAACAAAACAACGTGGATCTAGTGCGTCTTCTGAGTTCGTTTGCACTCCATTTAAGATGCTTCTTGGTTCTATCATTGAAGTTATTGAAAGAGGAGCTTATGAAATCGTTGCTACAGTATTTGTTGATTATTGTAGGTTAGGTTATTACTCGCCTTTATACAAGATTATCTTAGAAGATATGGGATATGAATTTGACCTTATCAATTTAGATTGGTTTGATAAAGTGGATTTTTTTAGAAGTTTTAAAAAACTTGCATGCAATGTTAATGCTATTCAAGCATTTCAGGCTTTTAGAGTTGGGTGGATAAAGAATAGATATATCGATCTTATAGATAAACTTCTTTACAGTTATGGAGCAGTCGAAATAACGAAGGGTACCTCTTACAAAACTGCACACAAGCTGTATAGACAAGTAGTAGAAACAGATGGGATGAAAAACATCAGACAATTACCTTTCATTATAAATAAGACCTTTGAAGATGAAGTAGAAATTGACGAAGAGTTAAAACCGTTGAAGGTGGGAATTGTCGGTGAATTATATGCTGTTGTAGAACCTGCTATTAACTTAGATATTATGCGGAGATTAAATGATCTTGGTGTTGTTTCGTACACACCCATTACATTCACACGATGGATAGACTTAGGACAACGAATGAATCCGTTCAAAAAATGGCACTATAAAGCTTGTATCAGAAGTGCTAAACCTTATGTAAGATATCCACTAGGTGGAAAAACCAGAGAATCTTTAGGTAGTGTTGTAGAATTTAAAAAAGAAGGTTGGGATGGTGTCATACATTTGTATCCTTTTACTTGTATGCCTGAAATTATCTCTAGAAGTATACTTCCTCAAGTGAGTAAGGAACACAATATGCCTGTTCTATCTCTAGTTCTAGACGAACATACTGGAGAAGCAGGTATTCAAACTCGTTTAGAGGCTTTTATAGATCTTTTAGAACGAAAAAGAACAGATGGTGGTGAAAAATAAATGATAGAGGATGAAAATGACATTAAGTAAAGGAAGATTCTATTTAGGAGTTGATGTAGGTTCTATTAGTACTAATTTAGCAGTGATAAATGATTCAAAAGAACTTATCGAATCTGTTTATATACGAACTGAAGGGAGACCAGTAAAATCTGTCCAAAGAGGAATGAGGATTTTAAGAGACAAAATTGGTCAAGACTTATTAATATCTGGTGCTGGTGCTACAGGTAGTGCAAGAAAATTAACTGGAGTCATAATAGGAGCAGATGTAGTAAAGAATGAAATTACAGCACACGCATTAGCTGCACTACATTATAATCCTCATGTTCAGACTGTGATTGAAATTGGTGGTCAAGATAGTAAAATCATTATTATTAGAAATGGAATTGTGATTGATTTTGCTATGAACACAGTTTGTGCTGCAGGAACAGGATCCTTTCTTGATATGCAAGCAAATCGATTAGAAATCCCTATTGAAGATTTTGGAGACTTAGCTCTTCAATCTGATACTGCAGTTTCAATTGCTGGAAGATGTACTGTTTTTGCTGAGAGTGATATGATCCACAAACAACAGCTAGGTCACCCCACTAAAGATATTATCAAAGGTTTATGTGAAGCATTAGCTCGAAATTATCTAAGTAATGTAGGAAAAGGGAAGGATATTAAATCCCCAATCATGTTTCAAGGAGGTGTCGCAGCAAATGTAGGTATGAGAAAAGCTTTTAAAAAGTATCTAGAGCAAGAGATTATCGTACCTGAGAATTTTGCAGTAATGGGAGCTATTGGTTCAGCAATACTTGCTCAAGAAGACTTTCTAAAAAATCCAAAGCCTTCAAACTTCCAGAGTTGGGATATATCAAAGATGAGTTTTAAAACATCTGGTTTTGAATGTGATGGGTGTTCGAATATATGTGAAATTGTGGAGATATATAGAGAAGAACAACTGATTGCTCGATGGGGAAGTAGATGTAGAAAGTGGGATGTAATAAGCTAGAGTTGCTTATGACGCAACTAATTAGAAAAAGATCATGAGTAGTTTAACTCTCTAAGAGAATTATTTTTTTATATAGTACTTTTTTCTTGCATTTAGAATGGTTACAACAATATGTTCCTATCTACTAGGAAGCGATCCAGAAATCAGACAAAAACTAGCTAAACAATTAGGTAAAAAAGCAACAAGTTCTGATATAACTCTATATTCATATGATAAAGAATATGCTCTTGAAATAGTTGATCCTATACGATATCCAGACAAACCATTGGTTCTTTTTCAAACAATTTTAATGGCAGACGTACCTATAATTGTTATTACTTCTACTGGAATTGATATTCATACTGGTGAATTTGGCATTCTTTTAGATGCTTTAAAATATTCTAATGGTATTGTTGTGGTCGCTCATGATGGAGAATATGTTAATTTTGAAGAAATATCAGAGAATTTTAAAAAACTCTTCAAAGATATGGTGATTAAAGATTATCCTATTCTGAATATTGATCTTTCTAAAGGAGAAGATCTAACTCTTCTAAAACAAACTATGATCAAACAAAATGAACAAAAAATTGAACGTAAATGGAGTGAATCTAACCAATCTAGAGTTGATATTGATCATGTTTTTCCAGTAACAGGAGTAGGTACTGTCATCTTAGGTAGAGTAAGAGCTGGAACTCTTTCTAAAGGTGAAATGTTGCACGTGTTTCCATCAAAAAGAAATTGTGTCCTCCGATCCATACAGATTAACGATATTGACTATAGTAGCGCTACAGAAGGGCAAAGAGTAGGCTTAGCTTTACGAGGTTTATTACCAAAAGATGTAGAACGTGGATTCCTTCTATCCAATCAAGTTAATTGGACAATAACAACCGAAATAGATGTTAAGCTAGAAGTTGCTCCTTATTCTAAACTCCCAGAAGAAGGAAAGATGAGGCATCTTATAGTAGGACTTCAAGCAGTTCCAGCGACAATTATTTCTTGTGCTCCCGTAAAGGAAGGACAATCTGATTCGTATTTGATTAAACTAAAGTTAGATAGAAAAATTGTTGTGCATACTAAAGAACCTGCTTTTCTTATAGATTTGAATGGAAAACCAAAAACAATAGGATATTGTAATCTTTAAGAAATGAAAAAATCTTCTTTAAAATTTTTAGCACAAACTTTTTGTGCTCAGATATCCATCTCTCTCATTCATGACTGATACGAGAATAGATATAGCTCCAACTGAAGTCTTCATAGAAGAAAAGATAGATTATGAAGATTTACCCGATATTAAAAAGAAAGAAGCTTTTGCTCTCTATTCTCGTTCGATGGCATGGAGTATTTCTAATGGTCTAGTCAGTCCTTTTGTTTCGTTTATAACATTAAAAATGGGTTCTGGAGCAGCAATTTTAGGGTGGGTACAAGCAGTAACTAATATGCTTAGACAATTCCTTGATCCGTTTTTTGGAAGAATATCTGATTTGATGAAAAGAAGAATACCTTTCATAGTTATATCAACAATAACTTGGACGATACCTTATGCGTTTTTATATTTTGTAAATGCTCCTGCTTTTATTATTCTTATAGCAGCAATCGTGAATATATTGATGAGTTTCGGAAATCCTGCTTGGACTGCATTACAAAATGAATTATTTCCATCAAAAGTAAGAGGAAAATTAACAGGAAGAGTAACCTGGTTTGGATCTTTTGGTAGTATGTTAGCAACACTCTTTACTGGAGTAGTTTTGACTTTTGCATTCGGAGAGAATATTGATTATCAAAAATTTGTATATATCCCTGTAGCTGTTGGAGTTGGTATTTCAATAATAGCAGTTATTCCTTTTTTCAGAATAAAGGAACCTCTTCAAAGAGAAGGAGCGTTTTTTCATCATTCTTACACCAATCTAAAAGATAGTTTTAAAGAAATACTTAGAAACAAGCTTTTTACCAAATTCACTTTGTTTTATGCAATTTATGGAATTTTCTGGACATTTTCTTGGCCACTATTCAGTATTAAACAAGTAAACATTCTTGGAGCATCTCCTTTACAAATAGCACTGCTTGAGATAATCTTTGCTTTGACTTCTCTGATATTTATTCTATTTGGAGCAAGATTCGCAGATAAATACGGAAGAACCAAACTTATTTTTCTAAATCGTTTTAGTTTGTTCTTTTTCCCTCTTCTTTATATTTTCGCTTCAAAAGTTTGGCATTTATACATTATTCATTTCTTTGTATCAAGTTTGATGAGTTTTGGTTTTGGTGGAGTTAATGCCTACATTCTGGACTTAATACCTGCTAAAAATAGTGGATTATTTTTCGGTTTTTTCAGCATGGTTACAGGATTATTTTATTTCGTTGGATCTTTAGCAGGAGGATATATGGTTGATATATTAGAACATTGGTACTCAGAAGTGGTATCATTGAATATAGCACTAGTATTTGTTACTATTATGAGATTCGTACTCAGTTTTATTTTTCTTTCACTAAAAGAAGTAAAGGAATTTCAAGATAAGTTGAATTTAAGAAAAAGTAAGAAAAACTGATTGCAGAGTTAACTCTTAGAAATGTCATGAAACATTCTTGAAAATGTCTTGAACTAGTGTTTATAGTTGTTTAAATTATACTTGTTTACTGAATAATAATTTCACTAGTAAGTAGGAGCTCTAAACCCTAATGATAGAACTAATAAAAAGATCTAAATGGACAAAAATATTTACGATTATTCTAATAACAAATTTTATTTCAATTACATTTTCTCCAAATCTAGTTAGAGTGGATGGAGCTCAAACACTGGCTTATTTAGTTTTCAAAACCGAAGGAGGAGGAGTTCGTCCCGATTACGGATTATATATAGCTCAATATCTACGAGCTCTAGGCATAGAAATAGAGGTTAAACTTGAAGAATGGAGCATTTTCATTGGAACACTTTTAATTACTCATGATTACGATCTTGGGATAGTTGGACTTTCAGGTGGTGGTTTTTCTCCAGATATGAGAGATCTCTATACGGAAGATGGAGATTTGAATATGTTTTTGTTAGGTCAAGACTTACCTTATGGCAATCAAAGTGAACAAATGCAGAATCTTGCTGTGACTATTACTGATCTCGAAGAAAGACAACAACTCTATTATGATTGGGAGCAACTCATGATGGACCGAATTGTTCCCATGCTCCCCTTATTTTCTCCCAATTCTTACTGTGGTACCTGGTCAAATACACTTGGTTTTGATTCTCGATGGGGGATTGTAGAATCTTTACCCTACATGTATTATGATGGTTATCATGATGGACAAGTCTCACTTAATGAACTTAATCTCGCTGACGCAAATTGGCGAGAGTTAAATCCATTATTTACTGACGACTCTTCAAGTGAATTTATTTGGCAGTTGATGTCAGAAAAGCTTCTTCATTATAGTCCTGAATTTCAACCTTTGAACACAGGTATTATTCAAAGTTGGTCAAAAATAGATGATTTTCACTACAAGTTTACAGTAAGAAACAATGTTTATTGGAATCCCTCATATAATACTACTCTAAGAACAGCAAATTCAATTCCGCTAAGTGAAATAGAGGATGAAGAACTGATGTTAGGTCTAAAAAATTCCGAATTCAGCAATGGAACTAATCAAAAAGTTACAGCTAAAGATGTTGTTTTTACTCTCTTGAGTTGGGGGAATGATAGAGTTAGTGAAAATACTGTCTTTTACGAATGGATCTCAGATTGTTATGTAGATCCTATTAATCCGCAAGTCTTTCATATCCTTATTGATGGTAATCCTGATACTCCTCAGAGAGAAAATTATGTTGATTTTTGGTGTAGATTATCAATAGAATTGTTACCAGAATTCTTCCTCAATTCTTCTTCTATAGAAACCTCATATACAGCTGGAGGAGCAGAATGTACTGGTTTGTATAATGGAATACAAAATACTCCTCAGTGGATAGCATTTAGTACTTCTGCTTTTGGCTGTGGAAAATATATGTTAGATTATGCTGTTGACAACTCTGTTACTGCTTTAAGAGCAAGTCCATATTGGTACGGAATTGGGGCTATTGATGGTACACCTCAAGATTTAGATATCCAAACAATAAATATTCGTGTTATTCCTGATATCTCAGCTGAATTAGCAGAATTTAAAGCCGGAAAACTAGATTGGACTAGATTATCTTGTTTCCCCGCTGAAAGAAAAATAATGCAACACGATTCAAGATTTACTGTTTATAAGACTCTTTCAAACAGCTTTACTTTCATGTTTTTCAACCTTAGAAGACCTTTTATTGGTGGTGCTTGGAATTTTGAATTTTTAGAAAATAAAGATAAAAAAGTCTATACTAAAGGAGCTGCTATACGTAAAGCCATTTGCTACGCTATTAATAGAGACGAAATGAACCAAGTTCTTCATGATGGGGAATATACTGTTGCTAATAGTGTAATTTATCCTTTCAACTCTTTCTATTACTATGATGATATTATCAAGTATGACTTTAATCTCGAACTAGCTCAAGAATGGTTAAGAATTGCACTTGGTCTTATTGATTATTCCTTAGATATATTAATCTTAGGAGGTTTTACATCAGAACTTGTTGTTCGATTTGATGTCCTTGATGAGCAACTTGTTTCCAATGCCATTGTTTATTACAATATTAA
>CAZJUB010000094.1:0-10035 GCA_964549075.1 uncultured archaeon
TTAAACGAAGATACTAAAGTTAAAGCGACTCAGGAAGGTTTTGAAACTTTAACCCAACTTCATTTTAAGAATAAAGTACAAAATTGGGAAGAGCTACTTACAAATTTAACACAGAAGAATCTTCTAGTATCAGCAGATGGACTCTATTCTCTAACTGAAGAAGGGAGAAAAATTGGCAAAGAGATCAGAGCAAAGTGGCATAGTAAAAGGTATGATGACATCTTAATCAGATGCACAAAAAGTAAAGCTTATAGCTTGTTTTGTGAGAAAGTCTTTGGTAGGGATCTGATTCAGTTTAACGCTTCAGATATGGTGCAATTAGATACTTTGATAGACTCTCTTCAACTCCACCCTGACGATCTAATCTTGGATATGGGGTGTGGGTTAGGGAAAGTTGCAGAATATGTCGTTGAAAAAACTGGTGTCAAACTTGTCGGAATAGATTTCTCTGAAGCAGCAATCAACTGGGCAGAGGAACATATTCAAGCTAAGAACGAAAAGTTAGAATTTTACATACAAAATTTTAACAAACTAGCTTTTCCTCCTTCAACTTTTGATGCAATCATCTCCATAGACACGTTTTATTTTGTGGAGGATTTTGATATAATGATAAAAAAACTCAAGCAAATCCTTAAACCAGGTGGACAAATGGGGATTTTTTATGCTCAGATTATAACTGAAAATGACCCTAAAGAGCTTTTGAAAGCTGAAAATACTAAGTTGGCTAAAGTGTTAACTCAAAATGGTTTAGAGTATGAAGTTGTGGATTTTACAGACAATATTAGGAAATTATGGCAAAGGGAAGTAGCTACAGCGGAAGAGCTGAAAGAAATGTTTGAGCAAGAAGGGAATCTCGTTCTGTATGAGGACAGGATAGCAGATAGTAAAAACGTGATTAGAAATTTGGAAAACAACCTACAGCGAAGATTTTTCTATCATATAAAATTAGATAATTAGGACTATGAAAAACAACCAAAAAATGTTAAGAAATTAGCTTTATGAAGAAGCCAATATATCGTCCTTGATCATATAAATAAGAAAATTTTCTATTTTTTGATAAATTTTATTAATGTCCAGAACTGGTTTATTTTTGAGATTTGAAGAAAATGAAGTACAGAATTGAAGAATACAACCCCAAAGAAGTACCTGATGAGTTCTGGGAAGGGTATTTCGAATTCAATGAAGCTAATTTCAGATATCACAATCCTGATGATCCTTTACCCAATAGAGAAGCCATCATTCAACGTCAGAAAGCTGATATACCTAATTTTTATGTTAAACGATGGCTAGCTTTTACTCCTGAAGATAAAATCGTTGGGTGGGCAGGTTTTGGAGCTGCTACTGATACTTCTCCAGAATATGAAAAAAATAAACATCTTTGCCAGTTGAACATAGCTGTCTTACCTGATTACCAACGCAAAGGGATAGGAACTGCTCTGCTCAAAGTGTGTGTTCAAGAAGCTCAATCTCTTAATAAAACTGTTATTGAAACTGGTACTAATCATGATTCTGGACGATCTTTCTTAAAGAAGTATGGCGCAGATTTCACTATTGAAGCAGCAGAGAATCGTCTAGAGTTGGAAGATGTCGACTGGAATCTCATGCAATCTTGGGTTGATGAAGGACCTAAAAGAGCTGAGGGTGTAACCATTGAATCTTTTTACGATTGTCCTGAAGAGATTCTTGATGAATACTGTGAGATGTTTACAGAAGCGTTAAATATGCAACCTCTTGGAGAAACTGAACATCGTTCGAAAATTGATGGAAAATTTCGACGACAGCTAGAACAACGGTTTAAAGATACAGGTCAGATTTCCTATACTCTTATCAGTAGAGAAAGGGATAGGAGAATTTCTGGGATGACTGATATACTCTATGATCCTCGAAATAGCGACAGGGTTTTACAACAACTAACTGGAGTCCGTCCTGAATTCAGAGGGAGAGGACTAGGGAAATGGCTTAAAGGTAAAATGATTCTTCATATAAGAGATACTTATCCTGATGTTCAAAGAATAATCACTGGCAATGCTGAATCTAATGCACCCATGCTTTCCATTAATCAGAGGATGGGTTTCAAGAAGTACAAAGGAGCAGAGGGATATAAATTCCACACTGAAGATTTAGCTAAGAAACTTGGTATTTAAAGGAAGATAGAATAAGAAACTTGATCTGAATAATCGTTGATGTTCTTCCCAGATGTTCAAGGTGAATTATAAAAAAAGGTAGAAGAGTTTATTTCTTCTTTTTCTTGAAATAAACTATTATAGCACTTATTGCTGCTACTCCCAAGACTACCCCCACTACTATTCCTACAACAGCATTACTTGTTTTAATATTAATCTCATAAGGTACGAACCTTAAAGTAAGATTATAACCCGGTTGATTCTCATACGAACTGAGTAGTAAACCTGTTGTTGCTTCGTAGTATACTTCAACTTCATCGAGTATTTCAAATGAGAAAGTAAAGCTATCATTATATGCTACGTGTATAGTATCATAAGGTTCTGTACTTACGTTTATAGAAGGTTTATCAACAACTTTGCCAGGATTATCCTTGAAATTTATCTCATTGTCAATTTCTGCTTTTGGGGAAATTGCAAAAATAGTCCAAGGAAATAGGGATTTAATATCTTGATTGAACGTTTTCCAGTAGTCAGCAGTTGATTCAAGTTCAGGATATCTTGGATCCAAAGGATCAACTTCACCAATAATATAGGATGTACCGTTAATGTAAGTAATTTTTACATTACTTTCATTGGTTAAACCAGCTATCGTATCAAGATATAAGGTTGAAATTTCAAGACTCCAAGTGCTATTCGAAAGAAATATTCTTCCTGCAAATAACAGTGTTGTTCTATTATGTTCAAAAATGAGCTGTGTCCACTCTACAGTAGTCATTGCCTCAAAGAAAGAGAATTCCACATCTTCTGAATAATTGTAACTGACTTTCAGTTGAATTAGGTTATATGGAGAATCTCTTGGTTTGAATATATCTTCAACTATAACTTCATTTTTCCAGATCAACACATCAGTATGGGTATCATTCGTATAGAGATAGTTACCTTTAACATAACTTCCTTTCGTTAATTTTAACTCATCTGGAGCTATCAATCCTTGAGAAAGGTCTGAAATAAAGATTGAAGATATAAAGAATCCTAAGACGAAAAATGTAACAAATAATCTCTTCTTCATAGTAGATAAAAATAGTAACACTGGACTAATTAATATTATGGAAGGATTCTTTATACACAAGTTAGTTATTTGTAGATTTAGTTTAAGAGATGTATCTAATTGAAAACTTGGTGAAGTATTTGCTTAAAGGGTACTTTATTTTTTCCCCACTAATAAGTTACTCTGTTCTTAGCTCTTTTCTATTCTCTTTATGCACTCCATGGACAAAAATCCAAAAAGGATTATCTAGTATCCTTCTGATTAATACTGTTTTTCCCTTATGTTTCTATATCTTTTTGATACCAACAATATAAAAGGTATTTTTTTATTTATTTTTTACAAAAATATGACATTCTAATTATGTTTATATTCAATGGTTTGGATAATTAAAAATGAGTGAAGAGGTGTAGAAATGGAGAAAGCACTATTAAATCTCTATAGAATAAAACTAAATTATGATAAACTTAACCTATATGAAATACAGTTAGATACAAATCTTTTGAAAGAGAGTGAAAAATTTTCTATAGTAAACAAGATAAGTTTCAGATTGTATGGATTAAATAAATTTTTCATCTCTGCCTATCTAAATTACATAGCATGTAAACAATTTGATAAACTTGATATAAGACAGGTTGAAAATGTATTAAAAGAAGAACTGAAGTATGCAGGTTTGGACATTAATTTCAAAGTAAATTATAAGGAAATAAAGTTTGAGAGTGATCCAAGACTTTTTCAGCAATTTGTAGAAAGATTTCTTATCTTAGAAATAAACGATTTTCTCCGTAAATCTGGTTTTCAGACATTTCGAAGGAGTCGATATATTTCCGTTAGATTAACTGAATTAGTAGATAAATCTCTATTAATAATGAACAATTATAAAGCAGAAAGATTTGTAAACTTACGTATTATAACAAATCAAAATAATCAAAAAGAGCCATTTCTTCAAATTGATTCTACTTCCTCAATTGAAGGTACTACAACTATATGGGAACAGTTAAACCAATATATATCTAAGAATAAAATATCGATAGAACAACTCAAAGAAAATACTGAACTACAAGAAGAGCTTAATTTAGAATTCAAATCAAATAATCCTAGATTAACTACAACATATAGTAGAAAACTTGCTATGGGTGGTGAAAAGAAAGATCTTTATTTCTTTGTTAACTTTGATTTTAATAATAATCCTTATACAAGAAAAATAGTGATAGATAATAAGGAAATTTCTGTAAGCGAGTATTATAAATCCAAGTACAATATTGCTTTTGAGGAAAAAGAACAATTCATTGTAAATGTTCGAAGAGCTTCTCTTGGTGGTTCAAGAAGAGATACAATTCAAGCGATTCCTATTCCTAGTAACTTGATAATTGAAACTCCTGATACAAAATCTTTAGAAAGATATGATTTCTCTTATGAGTATTCTAAATTTACTCTTTTATCTCCTGAAGATAGAAAAAAGCTCATCGATGTTATATCATCCATCTTAATAGCAAATAATTTTATTTCTGCAGATTTAGAAGTTGATATCTTCAGAACAAAATTGCCAGAATTATTTGATGGAAAAAGAAAATTTTCATTCTATGATGAGAGAGATTACTCGGGGCAATATTTGGAATTTCCCGATATCAAACGGATTAAGATTTTAGTTTTTTCAAAAACAGAATCTTGGTTTAATAGAAACAATGGGGGAACTATTATTAATTCATTAAAAAACGAGATTTTTTCTCATCTAAATTTTGTTTCTACTGATTCAAGTAACAAAATTGAAAATATCAATTATGAAATTTTCTTTGAAATTCAAAAGAATTGGAAAAATACGATAGATAGATTGATGCATAATAACAAGTTTGACGCCTATATAATTGTTACTTCACCACCTTCACAAACTTTCTACAATTACGTAAAACGAACATTTAGTATTAAAAAAGGTATACCAACACAATTTATCCTATTTTCAACGCTTCAAAAGCTTTACAAGAAAAAACATATGAAAGGTTTGGCTAAATCTTTGGTCAAACAGATTGTGGTGAAGTGTGGAGGAATCCCATATCTTCTAGTTAATAACAATATAAAAGAGACTATTTATATTGGTGTAGACAGATCAAGAGATGTTTTTAGTGATAAGCCTTCTTTAAGTGCTGGAGTTGCTGCTGTTGCTCCTAATGGAGAATATTTAGGTGCAGATTCTACATATCTAGACAAGTATACTGATGATTTCATCGACATAGCTGAAATACTACCTAGGATAATATCTAAGATAAAAACACAATGTCCTAAAGCTAAAAAATTAGTGGTTTTACGTGATGGTGGAAAATACAATATCACTGACTATGAATTGAATACTGCAGAAAAAATTACAGAAGAAGAAAATCTCGATCTTATTTTTCTTTCTGCTAATAAATCTAGTGGATTTAGAGCTTTTAAACATATGAACAATAAATTTGAAGGTTTTTCTCAACCAGTTTTAATCAAAGATCTACCAAATGATCAAGAAGATTTTCTCATTTTCACTACTCTACCAAGACATGGAACACAAACACCCATATTATATTCTATCCTAAAGAATACCACAGAGTTTTCATATAGTGAGATTAAGGTAGAATTAGCTGATGATTTAGCAGGTTTATGTAGTCTCGTTTGGGAAGCGATGGGACCAACAAACTTACCACTACCTTTACATTATGCAGACAAACTAGCTGGTTTTTGTAAGAACATTGAAACTCCTTGGGATTCTGAGATAGAAGCACCTCTCTTTATCTAAAGCTTACTATGAAAGAGTGAAGTGATACAATGAAAGAAAATAAACAAAAAAAAGTAAGATTTACTTGGATCACTCATATATTTGATTTTGGACAAAAATATAGTATAGAAGGAAAAGATAAACATAAACTGATATACAACTCACTTTTTGTTCCTCTTATGATTTCTCATATAACTATGATTGTAATAATATCAATTCTATCACACTTTCAAGTAATAAATGTACATGTTTCACCTATATTCCCCACGCCATATTATAATAGCGCTGGATTTTTTGTGCTTTTTTCTGTTATTCCTGAATTACTTTATGTTAGTGCATTTTTACTTTTCTTTTATGATTTAAGAGAACAGAAGGAAGAAGAGAAAAACAAAACTGAGGAGAAAGATCATCTGAAATTGGTACTTTTCCTTATATTTTTAGCTGTGATTATTCAGTTTATCATACTACTATTCTTTTATCTTTAATTTCTTTTTCTTTTTTTCAATCAAAAACATTCCTATTTATTTTCTGTTTTGTACGATTCTTCCTTAAATAATCGAAACAAGTTCTGTATATCTTTACTGAGAAGAAGTTTATGGTGCCACCTTTTATTATATCTACAGACCAACTAATCCTATCTGGATTATGGAAGGAATAACACCTATTGACTTTACATCAAACACAGATTTTATTAATTATTTACTGGATGAAGGTACATATTATTACGCTGTTGTAGCAGATAATTTTGTAGATAATAGTTTGACATCTCGCTTAGCTTATGTTGAGTATAAAATTCCGCATCTAAGAGAATTTGCGATAATAACAAGTTTACTAGTAAGTACAGTTATTATCTCATTTTTGTATTTAGAAAGTGAAAAAAGCAATGAGATATTTTTTTCTTTCTATTTTATCTATACTTTTCTTTTTTTTCTTTCCACCAAGTTGCCCATTCTTCTCTAAGCTCTTTCCTATTTTCTTTATTCACTCCTCCTACAAAACTCCAGAAGGGATTATCAAACATCCTTCTAATCAAAACTATCTGCCCTGTATGTCCCAGCATATGGAGAGCTACTCTTTTTATCAGATCTGACAGTTTTTCCTGTGCTTTCTCGTGTGGTATCTCTTCAAATTTCTCTTCTTCTAGATTCTCTAATATTTGATAGAATTTTTCTGTTATTTTCAGATGAGCATCTAGTAGTTTTACATATGAATAAGGATAATTTTTGATTCTATCTTTGGAAATTCCATAATCATAAAAATCCCCTTCTTCTTTGGTCGGCAATTGTTTATTAGCTAACAGAAACAAATACCAATCAACATGTTAAACGCAAAGCCCAACGATCCAGGCGATAGTATTGACATTTTCTACTGCTCTTTGATTTACTAGTTCTGGTTTCACTTCTTTTAAAGCCATCAGGAAATTAATCTCTGCTATTTCTAAAAATGATAGAAGTTCTTCTTTAGTATCCAAGCTTCTTATCCCTATGTTCAAAGGTTCAAGTTCTTATTGAAATGGAAAATTATTGTTCCTATTTTCTTAATTCTAATCATTATTCCTGATACTTTTGTAATTATCTTTCAACCTTTTAGAATTTCTAATACTATTGATTATTCTTTGTTCCCCACTAAACTCTCTTCTATTAGTACTCAAGAGTTCTTTTGCGAGGATTTATTTGTTCATGATGAACCATTTTTTTCTCTTATCTGAATTTTTTTCTACTGTCACGATAAGATTTTTATTCTTTCATTATTATAACGTAAGGTATGAATGAAGAAAATAATGAAGAAGAAGAAGAAGACCTAGACTATTTAGAGTGTTGGGAAGAAGTAGAACCTTTGCTTATTGAATATATAAAAAGTGGTCAAGATTCTCTTATGAATGAGATAGAGAAGATTTTGTTTTCTGCTGATTATTATGACAGTAAGACGATCTATGCTGCAGAAGACATTGCAAAAAAAATACATGGAAAAACAGTTACTACTAGTCAGTGGTCATCTCTAACTACTTTACTTAGAAATATTATCGAATCTGGTGATTATGACGATGATTATTGTAGTATACTTAGGGATTCTGTTTCATTTAATGATATTGAAATTGGTTACATAACCATTATTGGTGGTGGACTCAGAAGCGAAGCTTCTTCAACGACTGTTCTATGCAGAATCATAAAAGAATAAAAAATGAATCGAGGTTCATTTTTGCACTTCCCACCAGTTAAATTTACTAGATGTAAATTTTTAAAGTATTGTCTGAGATGTTTTACCAGATGATAATGAAACTTCGTTTTAAACGAAAACTTTGTTTGTTGGGATAAACAACAAGTAAAGAAACTCAACCTGCTAGATAATCTGATAGTTCTCGAAAATTTTGATTAGCAAATAATCTTACCACGGAAAATTTTTTTGTGTGGTAAGATTTCTCAAATAATCGAAATTTTTTAAGGTTTTTAGTTAAACCAGATCTTCGTTCACAATAACTGCTAAAGAAAGAGTAGAATCATTTCCCTACTCTTATTGCTTTAGCTAGTTTGGGTCCTACAAGTCCTTGCAATAATACACCTATTAACAGCAAGAAAGCTAAGCCTATTATCCAGAGTATTTCTAGAGTATTGTAATCTATAAAGAAAATCAATACAGCTGGTACAATAGATATTAGTAAAATTGTTGTTCCTACAATCAATTTTTGTTTTATCATAGGTGTCTTCAAAGTCTTGTATCTCACATTTGCATCAAATGCTCCTGCTAAAACTGTTATTAGCACAACAAAAGGTAGAACAACAGTTAGAACCTTTAGAGCTATAAACAAATTCAATCGCAAAGGATCGTTAAACACTGCTACCAATATCGATAGAATAAAAATAAAAGGGATAAGACCACCTGGAAAATGTACCAAGAGGGGATGGATATTAAAGTCTAATATTTTCATTCTTTTCTCTGAAACTTTACTCTCATAGGGTTTAAAAGCTGAGCTTTTAGCTCCACAAGCAGGACAAACATCTTTCACTTGACTCTGCTTTATTACATAACCACAAACATTGCATTTCACAAATTCTACCATTAATTATCGCCTTCTTCAAATATAAAATGTTTAATAAATGCTCCTTTTTATGTTTTTCTGAAAAAGAATTCTTAGAGCTTATTTACATATGAAATTCCTACTAAGAGATGAGAATATTTCTACAAGTTAGTACTTCCTCAACTTTGAATAGAATAGCATGAAAACTACTAAAAAAGCCTAATTTCTTTTCAATTTTCCTATATTTCTACACAACATTTATTGGGGGGAACTAACCTAATTTTTCTATATTCAATTAAAAGAGGTTTAAAAAAATGAAAGATTTTGTTAAAACAACTAAATTTCTAGCTTCTTTTCTACTTTTAGTCTTTTTTTTAAGTATGGGAACTAGAAATACATTAATTGCACAAACACAAGTTAATACGCAAAATAATGCTATTATTTATAGTAGCACAACTAAAACTAGCTGGGATTATACTGCACTAGAATTGGTATCAGCTGAGAGTAACGAAAATTCTAGATATCCATTTATTGCGGTAGACTCAAAATCAAACATACATGTAGTATGGCAGGACTATACTGATTTATATGGTTCTGGTACAGATGGTGCTATATTCTACAAGTATTGGGATGAGGAAACTCAAACATGGACACCGACACAGTTTATTTCTAATCAGAGTGGGCAAGCGTTCTATCCAGCAATTGCAGTCGATAATAAAGACAATTTACACGTAGTATGGGAGGATTATTCAGGCTATGCTAGTTCAGGTTTCGACCGTAATCAGCTGTAGTATGAAATCTTGATCAATCTTGCCAACAAGAAATTTTGGGATAATTTTTGAAAGGGAAATTGACGAAGAACTTATGTTAATAAGAATAGGCATAGCAGCTCAGTTACAAGGAGTGTCAGCGAGTACACTAAGAAGATGGGAGAAAGACGGAAAAATGCTCCCCTACGGAAGGACAAGGGGAGGACACAGAAGATATAAACTCTCCCAGAGTGTAGAAGAAGAGAAGAAAGGGAACAGCTTTAATCACCAGCACCTTGTTGTGGGGGGAGATCCGCCTGATCCATTACCAGAGATAATGCCAATGTTCTATTATATTA
>CAZJUB010000095.1:0-9967 GCA_964549075.1 uncultured archaeon
AAAAACAAACCCTGTTTTAATTTGAACGCTGCCTTCTTTCAACAAACACTGTTTAGTAGATTTGGAAGCGAACATAGAAACAATACAAAAACAACTACAGAATGATGTGATGATAGTAACTCGAATTGCGCCAGAAGTAGGATATGATACAGCTGCTGAACTAGCGAAAAAAGCTTTTGAACAAAACAAGACAATTATACAGATAGTAGAAGAGAGCGATTTGAAGGATAAAGAAAAGCTTCTTGAAAAACTAAAAGCCTAATCTTATGATTTTTCGTTAGAAAAAAATCAATTAAAAATACGTCTTCTGGACTAACTTTAGATTTTTTTTCTTATGCGAATCAATAATTGAGCTATCCCAACCACAACGATTATACTGGGTAAGATAATACTCAAAATTAAGGCTGTTTGTGTTGTTCCAAAAACCGTAATTTTTACTGATGTATTTGCACTATTTCCAAAACTATCAAAGAGTACAAGTGTAACAAGAATTTCACCGGCTTTTGTAAGAGGAATTGTACAATTTATTGCTTCACCATGCCAATATCCTTCTTGGAATTTTTCTGAATTCATCAATATTGAGTAATTATATGGATTACTGTCAAAAGCAGTCCAAGTGAGTATATGTACTTGATCACCTATGTTAACTTCAACATCCATTAGCTGATGTATTTCAGGTGGAGAACTATCCCATTCTGGTATGTTATAATAGATTGCTTCAATTGCATCTAATTCAATGAATTCTCCTTGAGTATATTGTATCTTAACATATCTTACTTCATTAAGTGAAACTGAACCAATATTAAAACTAGAATTTCCAATTGCTGTACCTAAATATGTAAATGGAACATTGATATCATTCCCAATCCAGATCTGATACTCACCTCCACTTGCATACACTTTAAAATCATCCCCATTGCGATTAAGAATCTCTTCTTGCTCACCCATATCTAGTGTAATATAGCCTAGAGTATAGCCTTCAAAAAGCCCACAAGTTTCACCATCAGGTTTACCCAAAGCATTCTCTCCATTATCATATAAATCTGAAAGCAGAATTACTATGCTATCTGCATATGCATCTGCCTTATTTAGCCAAATTATAATTTCGACTGTAGAAATAGATTCTTCTTCATTTTCGTCAATAACTTCAAGAGTTACTGAATGTTTTCCAATACTCCAAGTAGATATATCCCAATCATCTGTTTGGAATATCAATAAATTGCAGTCTAAAGTCCCGTGAGAGTAGATGGAACCATCAATGAAAATATTCCAGAAATTTCCCCCATGAACAATCCAAGAGAGAGAAATATTTCCAACACCAAATTGATATTCTTCTTCACCAGGTAAACTGATCAGTACTGGTGGAGATGGAGAGATTATTGTAAGATTAACTGTTGAGCTACTTGTATATCCAGCCTGATCAAAGAGTGAAATAGTGATATTATAATTCCCCTCTTTGAAATTAGGTATTTTCCAATTTAACTCATAGAATTTCATTTTCCAATCTTGCATCAAATACGATATTTCATTTACGCAAATCTCCCATTTAACTGGTGTATTATCAGAAAGATTCCATGTGATGTATTCTACTTCTCCCCATGTGACCGAAATTTCATTAGAAGCTGTAATCACTATTGGAGCTTCTGCTGGATAAACATATGCATAAAAGGTTTCATTATACACTAATACACTACTATTAAACAGATGGAATTCGATTTTATGTTCTCCAACTCCTAAGCTAGATAGATCAATACTGATATTACTATCAAACCATGATGATGAATTGTATAATATTTCATTGATTGTTAAATTTAAAAGAAGAGGAGATTCAGCTTTCCCTTCCCATCGCAAAAATGTATCAGGTTGTCCTAGTTCTATTTCGGTAAAACCTGTTCTAATAACATAAAATGATTTTATTTCAACATCAATTGTACGTAGTGTTATATGCCCAGAATCATCTTCTAAAACAATTGTGAGATTGTGATAACCTACTACTAATTTTCCAAGATTCAGATTTAAGATAGATTTTCTCCAATATGACCTAAAAATATGTATATCTTCAATAATCAACGAATCATCTAAATATAATTTATAATAACCTTCTAAATTTGTTCTAGTTCTGTAACCTGACCATGTTTCTAGCTGGATTGTTGTATTTTCAATAGAATTACTATAAACTGTTTCTAGTTCTTCTAATCCAGGAGATGGTCTAAAACGTTCAAACCTATATATACTATAATCGTAAAGCTCATTTTCTACAAAATCAAGTTTCCATACTATTTCTTTTTGTTCATTGATTTCTAGGATTTTAGCATTACGAGATTCAAAGGTATGAATTGGAGTTCCGAATGTACCTAACCTATCACCATTTGGCAATTTGTCAGCATCCCCCCAGATAGTAGTTGAATACTCTTCTGGAGCAACATAAGTCCACGTTTCATTGGCAGTTTTCGTTTCTTCATCTATCTCAATTTCAACTAATCTAGAGAATCTACTGGCTACATTTGTCTGATTATGATAATCATTATCAAATAAAATTATCTTGTTATCATCAAAATACTCAACAGCGTGACAGTGATACCATAAGGAATCTTTCTTGTTTCCTTTTATATCATATAAATCAAACTCGCCATGCTCTCCTAACGACCATATTAATTCCTTTGAAGTGTGATTTAGTTTATAGATAGTATTTAAATTTCGGCAATTGAGTAAAATCGTATCATCATCAGGATTGTAAAACAACGAATTACAGTGAGTTATAGAACGTGTTTCACCTAGCATATCTTGATAAGGGCACCAGTCAGTATAAGAGACAAAAGAATTAGTTGATACCGACCACACAACTTCTCCCGTATGAGTATATTCAACAATTTTATCAAAAGTGTAAGCAATGCTTTCTATACTTATTTCTTCTCTTTCAAAAGTAAGAAAAGTGTCTGTTGCGCTTATATACTCAATATCATGGTGTTCATCGAAATCTAGTTCACTTATAGTGTTTTTGAAGAAATTCCAGAGAAAAGGCTTTAGTATTCCTCCAACTACAACAGTAGTAGAATTAATAAATTTTGCAACAGAATAGACTGAAGCTAGAGTAGAGCCTAAATATCTTGAAGAGATTATTTTTCCTAACATATCTATAACTACTAAATATATTTCGTGTAAGTGAGTATCCGCATTTTGTCTATCTAAAACGAACAAATTATACCCATCATAATAGTGATTGGATGTAGTTATATTAAACTCAGATGAGGAAAGTGAACCAGCTACTATTAAATTATCATTAACAGATCTAGAACAATTTTTCTGATTTGATTTATCTGTAATTGAATTTTCAGCAAATGCATTTGATATACTTATAATCTTGACATTAATCAAAAGACTAGAGGTCACTAATAGCAAAAAAATAACATCTAAAAAAATGGTTTTAGATTTTTTTTTAGTAACTATTAGTGTTTGAAACAAACCAATCGAATAAAAAAGTAGAGGGGTCTATATTAACGTTTCTGGAATACTACAAGAAAACAATTCTTTAGTATTTACAGGAAATTCTGTTCTTTTTTCTTTCTTCTCAATGTTTGAAAACCTAGAATAGAAATGATAAGAAAAACAAGTAAATTAGGAAACGATGTTTTCCAGGAAAATGAATCGGGTGGATAAATCACAGGGTCTTTTATTGGATACAAATCTTGATTGTTGGCATCACCATCAATTTCATAGATTTTCTTTGACGATCCCGACCAATAATTTCCGATTTTTACGTCAGCTTGATACCAGTAATTATGAAATCCGCTATCAAAAGCTTGACTTAAGCCTATTACTGGTTCATTATTGATGAATGTATTTCGATAGATCAAGAAATATTGGGTGCTTGAACTTAAGAAAATAGCATAACCTTCGGTTTCGTAGACTAAATTAGTAGATATTGTACCTTGAATGCTATTAGTAACATATATACCATAATTTCTGTTAAATGCTATCGTATTCTCATAAACAAGTGAATTTGCTGAACCTGAAATGTAAATACCTTGATTTCTATTATGATTAATTTCATTCTTAATTATAGTAGTATTTTCTGAACTCCAGAGTGAAATACCAATATAATTGTGTTCCATATGATTATTAACCAATGAAGTATTCAGACCTGAGTCTTGAATTCCTGTACTCAAACTATTATAGGAACAATTGCTATTCTTGACAATTGCATGTTTTGTATTTTCATCAATATAGAGACCTTCGTACGAACTACATTTGGTAGCTGTTAATTCGTCTATTGAACAATATTCAGATGAAGATAATTGCACTCCACGAACATTACTTAAACTAGTTATATTATAGAACTCGGTATTCTTGGAGTGATAATCTAAAAATCCGATTTGACAGAAGGTAGAAAAACCATTTTCTATTCTGCAATTATTACTGAAGAATGCTGAAAATCCCACAAAAGAGTTATTAAATCTCATATTTCTTAAAAGAATATTTTCACATTTTATAATAATAATTTGACCAAATATTGATGCATCAATTATCTGATCAGATGCGTTCTTGAGAGCTAAAATTGAAGTTTTAGTAGAGATATGTTTTCCACCATCCCAACGTAAAATAGAATTATCTTGGATTGTTAAGGAAGAAATTTCTTCTTTAGAAACATCTAAGAAAATTCCCCCCTCTTCAAAGTGATTATTATAAATGCTACAATTATGAGAATCAGAGACAGTCAAGCCACAATACCTTCTATCACTTGATGGTTGATTTATTCCATTTAGTATTGTATTATTCACTACAGTTACATTTCTTGAATCTGAGATAATAATTCCATTTACATTACTATCACATGTGTTGTTCGAAACAATAACATTAGAACAATCAATAATACTAATACAAGTCCTAATTATTGCAGGATAATACAAATTTATACGCATAATTTGATTATATCTTAATATAGCTGTAGCTGAATTAAGACCTTCTAGAATAATACCACCAACATTCTCAGTTTGACAATTTTGTATTATAAAGTGCTTAGTTACATTGCTTATATAAAAAATGCTAGTCTCATTTAATCCAGGACTTACGATATAGGAATCAATTAGAAAAGGACTACTCTCAGTGCCATTCCCGGGACAGCCTAAAGTTATGAAATCCTCATCAGAATCAATGAATATTTCCTCAATATTTGTATATAATTTCGGTAAAGTTTCTAATTCTGAAGTCTTAGTAATGATCTCTTGATACTCTTCTCCTTTAAAAGATATAGAATTAAATATAAGCAAAAGCAGAAAAACTGACAAAATTGAAAGAGCTTTTACAGTTTTTTTATTTTGAAGAGCGACCATTGGATATTCTTTAGTAAAAATCTTAATATCTTTTTCTCCCTAACGATTATATTTCTTCTGAAGATAAAGCAAACAATCTTGTTTGTTATTGTTTATTTCTTCACTCATTATTGCATCATATAATAATTTTTTAGCTTCTCCAATTTCCTTACCTTCTATTTTTAAAAAATCAGCTATCTCCAAGCCGTTTAAAGCTGGTTCAAAGAAAATCAAATCTTTATTAGCGCCAATATTTACAAAACACTTTTCTAATTTCTCATAATTTATTTTAGATTTCTTTATACTTTGAAGTGCTTCTATAATTAAGAATATAATTTCTGTTTTCGGATATGTAGAACGGATAAATTTACGAATTTCAAAATCACTCATATTTTGTTCTGAAGTTTTAGCCAAAATTTCTGTAAAATGAATGTAATTGAGTATGGTCTCTTTTTCTTTATTTGAAAATTTATAATTTATAAGAATCTGTCTTATAGCTTCTGTTTTCTTATTCTCTATTAAAAGAGAATTTTCAGTATCTCTAGATTTTGATTCTATTTTAATTTCCTTCAGAAACAATGCAAGATATGGATAAATATCTGTTACATTTTTACTTTCAAGAAACTTCATTTCTTCTCTTATTTTGTTAAAAGTAGTTTTTACCTGATATTGATTTAAGTCTAATTTCGAGTTTATTATCTGAGGGAACATTGTTTCAAAGATATTGAGGTTCACCATTAAGTTAAAAGCCATCAAAGGATTATATTCAAAAGATTGTTTGAGTTCAATTAGTATTCTTTCAGATGGAACATCAAGAATATTTCTAACATGTAATTTAATGCCTTTTTTTGTTTCATTACTAATTTCAAAGTTCAATCTACATGCAAATCGAATAGCCCTAAACATTCTAAGATAGTCTTCTCTAAACACCTCATCAGGATTACGAGTAGTTCTGATTAAACGTTTATGAAGATCTTTTGTACCTTCAAAAATATCAAGATATTTGTCATTGAACATGAGAAAAGCATTTATTGTAAAGTCTCTACGTTGAAGATCCTCAACAATAGTTGCTGCTTCAACAATGGGAATTCTAGATGGATACTCGTATCGTTCTTTTCTAGTTGAGTTAAATTCGAATACTAAATGGTCAGGAAATCTTATTTGTGTCGTAAAAGTCTTATTACTCATTTTACCAATTTTACCGTTTAATTTCTTAGCTATTGATTCTGTAAGTTTGTTTATATCTCCTTTAAAAACCACAAAATCAACATCTTCAGAAGGTTTATCTAATAATAAATCTCTTACAAAACCTCCAACAATACCAATAGCACAATCTTGTTTTCTTGCTATCAATTTTATTTGGTTTATTTTTTCTAGTACTTTGAACTTAATCTTTGCAATTCTTCCTTGATTTATAGAATAGATTTTAGGTTTGACTCCTGATTTTCCGAATTCTTCTAAACACAATTTAAATTCTGAATCATCTTTTGAGTTATCCATCATATTACTAGTTAAGCTTGACATTAAAAGACTTTTCACATTTAATTTCTATAGGTTTTTAAGAATGAATGTACTCTTTACTCACAGATAAAGGAATAAATAGTGTACATAATGAGTTTTACCACATTTCTTACTGGATTTGAAAATGTACTTTGGTACATTTCTTTAGGTCTTCTAATTTCAGGAGGAATATTAGTTCTTTTATCCTTTATTTTCAATATAGAAAGTTTAACTCATTCATTTGGAACTTCTCATGATATATCAATTGATCACGATGTTCTTTCAGAACCTGAATTCCATGATCTTTCTCTCAGTCACGATTTCTCTGTAGACCACGATGTTTCAGTAGATCACGATTTCTCTGTAGACCACGATGTTTCAGTAGATCACGATTTCTCTGTAGACCATGATGTTTCAGTAGATCACGATTTCTCTGTAGACCATGATGTTTCAACAGACCATGATATTTCAGCTGATCACGATCATGATGTTACTGCTAAAGGAAATATCACTCATGTTGAGTTAGAGAGCTTAAAAGATGTAACTCAGTCCTCTGCTCCAATATTCTTACTTCTTTCAACCTATTTCTTAATTTTTGGAATTTTAGGTTTATCTACATTAAGAGTAATATCTGATAGTATAGGATTAAGGATTTTCAGAATTCTAATTGTTATAGTATCACCTTTCATTATAGCATGGGGGATAACTGCTCTCTGGAAAAGAATTTCATCAACAAAAGTGGAACCAATAAAGAGAGGAAATGAATTGATTGGTATGGAAGGCATTGTATATATCCCAGTAGATGCTAAAGGAGGAGTAATTCACGTTGATTTAGGGGAAGGTCAAGGAGTTCAAAAATTACCTGCTAAAAGTTACAATTATTATGACCGTTTTGAAAGAGATGAAAGGGTAAGAATAGTTGCTATAAAGGACAATACTTACTTGATCGATGTAGAATAAAGGGAAAGAAACTATACAGTTTCTTCTGTTTCTACTGTAGGTGTTTCACCTTTATCTTCAGGTTTGGATTCTTTGATTTGTAAGAACTTTCTTAGAAATAAAACACTTATTGCTATTATTATTATACCTGAAATTATTACTATACCTAGAACCACTGGTAAATTAAGTTCCATTGTAATATAGATTTGAGCAGAACTGGTTAATCCATCAGCGTTTTCTATTAAAATTGTAAAATTATATTCTCCAACTGCTAAACCTGATAATTTGAGAGAGATTCCAGTAGGATTATGATATGCTAGGTAAGTAAAAGTAGATTCATAGAAAACTTCATCACCTTCTAGTATTTTCAGAGAAGCTGATGTATCTATAGGATACCCCATACAATCCCAAGTAACTATATTAAATTCTGGACTTTCTCCCATATCAAGTAAGTAGGTATCATTTTCAAGGAAAAGGAGTGGAGTCTCATAAAATCGTTGAATCATCGAACTTTGATAGGCAAATTCTGTGGAATTTTGCATCTTAATTTCCCAAACAATCTCACCTTCTGTATTCACCTCTGTAAAGAAAATTGGATAAGTATCGTTAAGTAGTACTGCTAAATCACCTCTATTTCCAAAAATACCTAGAGTATTTCCATCTGGTAATCTTTCACCATAACCTGAAGTTGGCGAGTAATAGGAGGAATTTGGAGCTGTAAAGGACCATTCTTCTTGAATTGTTGAAGCATCAACATTAATATTGAATTCCAGATATCTTGAATATCCATCTAAAAGTTGAAGGGAATCTGGATTTGTTATATTGTAAGCATCATTATCAAAAATCACATAATTATTATCACCAATTGCTTTAAGACTGTTAGGATGCCACCAAATCGAATCTACAACTTGACCTGATGCATCTTTAATAGTAAAATCGCCTAATCGTCCTGCTGACCAAAGTATACTACCATTATTCTCACTTATATCATAAATTGTATCGTGATTTCTTACGAGTAATAGAATTTGATTATTATCGATATCCCATACCATAGAATTTGCATGCATCCAATCCGCATAACCATCATAAGTTGCATTAAATCCTAATGAAGTGTGTTTAATTGAATCGAAAGGCAGATATTCAGTAGCGTTCCACTCCCAGAGCAAATGTCCTGTTATATTATACTCATAAATATACTGATACGCTATTTGTAAACCATCCCATGTTTCGGTTGAAATTACTGTATTTAAGGTCAGAAATGTATCAAATTCTGGATTATATACAATATCTAAAGCATTACCGGGTATAGGTAATACTTCTTCTACACCTGTATAAAGATTGAATAGAGTCAAAAAATCTTCAGAAGAGCTTTTCTCAATTACCATAGTTGTAGAGTTGTAAGGTATAGCTATTTTATTGTCTGTGTCGAAATAATTAATTATATTTCCTGCCATATCAAAGATCATAGAACCTGAACTAATCGGATTGTAAGTTGCAGGATCTCCAGGGATAATTTCATTTCTCATTATCGGCACATAATTTAAACCGGAGATGACTTGATTTGATAAGTATTTATTCAAAGTTAAATCTTGTGTAATATTTGCAATGTCATCATCAGCCAAGAACACTGGAGAAGAATCACTATTCGAACTAACAGGTGAAAAACTCACAATTGATTTTATTTGAGGATTAATTACAAAAGATGATAAGAAGAGTATTAGTAAACCAACTAATGCTATTTTTTTATTGTGCATGGGAGAAAGAAGAATATGAAATTAAAAAAACTTTCTAAACAAAATCTATTTTATCGATTCATAGTTTTTTTGAGTTTTAGACGTTTTTTAGTGAAAATTGTTATTCCTGCAACGACTATAAAGCTAGGTAAAATGATGTCTAGAACTAACATAAGTACATTTTGATTAACAGTAATTGTGACCGATGAATAAGCACTATTTCCGTAAGTATCAAAGAGTATTAGTGTAACCACCATCTTTCCTATCCTATTGAGGGGGATTGAACAATTGATTAGACCTCCATTCCAGAACCCAGCTTGGAAGATTGCACCATCAACTTCGATTGTATAATTAAACGGATTTTCATCAAAAGCGTTCCAATAGATTGATACTATCTTTTCACTTAGTGATATTTCAAAATCAAATAATGGATGAATATAATGCGGAGTGCTATCCGATTTTGGGATATTGTAGTATTTATGTTAT
>CAZJUB010000096.1:0-9937 GCA_964549075.1 uncultured archaeon
AGCAGGTTTTAGAAACAATACGTCAAAGAAGGTCTATTAGATATTTTTCTAATAAAAAATTAACTGAAAAGCAGATCGAACAACTGATAACTTTAGGAAGATATGCACCTACAGGTCATAATGATAGAAGTGTCTGTTATACTATTATTAATGATAGAAAAAAACTAGAATTCCTGATTGAAAATATGATTGTTTTCTACAAAAAAACCAAGAAGAAACTTAATAGTAAGATGTGGAATTTCTTAGCATTATTAATCGGAAAAAGAAAATTCTTCCTAAAAGCCAAGAAAAGCCTTTACCGCTTAGAAAGTCATATAGAATTCTGGGAGAAAGGCATAGATAAAGTTCTTCATCATGCGTCAACATTATTTTTAATACACACTCATAAGGACACTTCAGCTCCTAAAGAAGATTGCAATATTGCAGCACAAAATATTGCTCTAGGAGCTCCAACACTGGGATTAGGAGCAACATTCATTGGTTATGTTCAAAAGAGTTGGGAAAATTCCAAGAAAATTAGAGAGTTCATTGGCTTACCTAGAGATCATATTCTTTACGCAGTTTTAGCAGTAGGCTATCCAAAGAATAAATACAGACGACTGGTCCCAAGACCTGAACCTAAAGTTAAATTTATTGATATTTGATTAAATTGAATTCCTTGAATATTTTTAATTTTATTAATGTCATATGTCCTTTCCATTCTCTCTCTGCTATCTTCCAACCTATAGGATCAATCTCCTCCCAAGACCAGTTTAACGGCCAACTTCCATCTTCTTGTTGATTGTTTATATCGAACTCTAGATTTCTCTTAAGTAAATCAACTCCAATTACTTCGATAAAGGGTGAAGAATTAGTAAAAACTATGTTGGTTGGATTAAGATTAAATCCAGCCCATTCACTGTCATCTGTAACAACTTTCTCTTTTAGAATTGGACTGATTTTTTCAATGATTTTCTTTTTGAGATTTTTATCAAAATTCCTTGAATTAACTAGAAATTGTATATTTCTAAATTCATAGAAATTTCCCTCAAAACTAATATCGATTCTCTTCAATGTTTCCTCTAAGCAACTCTTGATTATATTATTATCTGAGTATTCTTGGTAATCAAACAGCACTCCTAGAATTCCTGCAGTAGGATTTAATATATAATAATTAAATGTCTTCTCAACATCTCCTTGCCACCACCAGGGGTGAGGAACATCTCTAACGGAATCTGTTATTATTGGCCATATTTTCTTCTCAGTATCATAGTTTTCATGAAGATAATGTAGAGCATTTCTTACAAGTCTGGTTGAATAGTTAATATCTACTTCTCTACAAATGTCCATTGCATGATATGTTGCAACTACAGATGAATTCTCGCTTCTCAAATCAGCTTCCAAACCTCTACCAAAACCACCATCTTCATTCTGGTAATATACCAACTCTTTGACAACATCTTGTTTTGAACCTTCTTCGAAATGATAGTAATAAAGAGCTTTATCAAGAGGTCTGGCAATTTGGAGGAGATATTTTTTTGCTTTCTTGAAATTGGAAGGTGTAAGTTGCATGTTTTTTACACCTTGGAACAGAATATAAATTTACTGTAAATAATTATAGGAAACAGTTTTATTTCTGTTTTGTGAATATTTTGTATTCAGGTGATTTTCTGTCTTTAACTCCAACAAAGAAGCATGAAGAGCTCACAATTCGTTATTTTAGCGGAAAGTATGAGGAAGTAATAGAAAAAATTGAAGTGTTATTAAAGGAAAAGATGAACGAAAGAGAGAGGATTACTTTCCAAATATTGCTGACTAAATGCTTGTTCAACATGAGAGAATTTACTGGAGAACAGAAGTATGCGCAAGAAGGATATAATGTAATTTCTGAAGCTTATGAAAGAAGTGAAAAAATATCTGATAGCAATTTGTTGTTCTTTTCGGGATTTTTTAAAGTATGGTTCTCTGAATGGATTGGGAAACGAAAAGAAGCTATAGAATTATTTGATACTCTAAAAAAAATTATGGAAGATGCAAACAAGACTCATCCAAATTATAGCAACTTAAGAAAAGCTATGTTAAAACATATAGAAACATTCAGGAATTTTCTTTCCGATAAATTAAACGATATACACCATGATATTCACAAGACAATTCAATTACGGAAAGAAGCTATCGCTTTACTTGAAAATGATAATAACTTAAAAAAACTTGATTACATAGATATTCAATTACTTATCTTTCTGACACTAGGAGCTCACCATAATCAAATAGGCGATCGCGAACAGTCGTTTTTCTACTATAATAAAGCTCTGGATATAGCTCTAGAAACAAATAACGAGTACATCCAATCTGAGATCAAATCTACATTCGCAAGCATATTCAGTGATCAAGGTAAAATCAAAGAATATCTTGAACTAACTTTAGAGATAATAGCTCAAAAAGAAAGACTTGGTGGCATCAAAAGTCTAGCAGGAAATTACGCATCTCTAGGTAGGTATTATTATACAATAGGAGAAATGAAGGAATTTCTTGAATATACTCTTAAAGCATACAACATCTCTTCTGAAAATGGTACAAATGATAATCCAGTCTTTTTAGATAATTTGGGATTAGCTTATGTAAATGTTGGAGAATTAGATAAAGCTCTGGAGATATTTAAGAAATCCAACGAATTGTGTAAAAAACACAATTGGCAATGGGGTATCTATAGCTCTCAAGAAAATCTAGGTCATGTTTACTATTTAAAAGGTGAACTAGAAAAAGCTATTGAACTCCAAGAAGAATCAAGAGATTATTTTGAAAAACAGTTGGAAGAATCAGTTGATCAATTTTTCGTAAATCAATTCAGATGGCATTTAGCAAATAATCAACGGATGATTCATTTCTCATATCTGAAGAAAGGATATGTAGAAAAAGCTATTCAAGCTCTTAAAAATGCCTTTTCTCTCTATAAAGATACAAATTCTTCTCTTCAAGCGGTAAATGTTCTTTTTTTTCTGATAAATATCTCTTCAAATTGTAATCAGAACGATTTAGCAAAAATTCATTTTGAAGTTTTGAAAGAAACACTTGCTAAAATAGATATTCCCCCAGTAAAACGAATGTATCTATTAGCAGAAGGAGTGATGCTAAAATCAAGTATTGATTCAGGTGATAGGGTGAAAGCTGTAGTAGTTTTTGAGCAACTTCTACTAGAGGATTTAGGCTTTCATTTAGAAGTTGAAACTTTATTTAATCTATGTGATCTTCTCCTTTTAGAACTCAGAGAAACAGGAAACAAGAATGTTCTTTCCAAACTTCAAGAGTATATAGAAAAACTCATCAAAATTAGCAAAAGAAATAATTTAGTAGCGTTATTAATTGAGAGTTTGTGGTTTCAAGCTCAGCTTCTTCTTCTAGAAGGAAACTATGAAGAAGCTAAAACAATTATCTCTGAAGCATCAGATCTAGCTGAAGAAAAGGGTTATTATCAGTTATCTTTGAAGATCAATTCAACACAAGTTGAGATTTTTAGAAAGTTACAAGAAATCGAAGATGAAGATATTACAATACTCTCAATTGCAGACAGGATGAATATTTTAGAGATTGAAAATAGATTTGAACAATTAAAAGAGAGACAAGTCTTTGATATAGCTGATTTACAAATGAAATTTCAATTTTAAGGATGGTTGTTTTTCTAAAAAGCGTGTTATTCTCTAGTTTTACTTCTCATATATATTTACAGTGCGGTTTTGCAATCTAAACAGGAGGATAGTCTTATTATCAAAGAAAGATATTATCGACATACTGATTTAGAATACCTGTACTTGAGTCTTCTAAGGATGTTTCTTCTGTTGTTATAGATATAAATGTATTGACATCGAATTCTGTTTTTATAGATATTTTTGATAATTCTTCTAATTCTTCCCAAACCTCAACAGTTCCATAGACGAGCTGAGAGAATTCTTCTATTTTCTTTATCCCTTCGTAAGAGTGTCCAATAAAGATGTAGCAGAAAATCAATGACTCTATACGTTTGATTACATATGTATAATCAGAAAATCTCATTCGTTCAATAATCCCTGATCTTGTGTCCTCTTCTTTGATAGTTTTGAGAATAAACATCCAGATTTCTTCTATCATTAGTGCATCTACCTCAGGATCAATCTTCTTTAGGTAGAGAATTGAACCTGCTTTTGTAAAAATAGACATAAGAATTGGTTCTTCATGTTCCATTCGATCTTCTGGATAAACTATACCTTTCCCTCTAATCATCTCATTCAATACAGTCTCTATATGTGTAAGTTCTAACCTAGCTGCGATATTTGGAAGTTTTCTTGTCATCTCCTCCCACCTATCTAGATGACTCAGAAGTATATCATGATGGTTTGATATTTTTCTTGCTAAGTTGTGCATATCTTTAGCTTCAGCCATTACTTGAGCACTTTTCATTAAGCGTCTAGCTTTATTTACATCTAATTCTATGAGTGCAATATTAGCCTGTAACCAGATAGATTGAACTAAAAGAGGGTAAGCTAATTCAGCTGTTCCTTCTTTATGGAGTCGATCAACAAAACTTTTCAATTCCTCTAACAGATCTAAATTTTCTGTTTCTCGTAATTCAGCAAGAAGTATCTCACACATACTTAGAATAGCTCTAGAAATGAATTTTTGTTCTATATTCTCTTCTTTGAGTACAGTATTAAGTAATTCTTTAACCTCTTGTCTTTTCGTAGAATCTTCTTGCTCTATCAGAACTAACGCTTTTGCTAAATCTGTCATTATCATTAATTTCTTTGATTTAAATTTCTCTTTCAACTGAATTAAGTTTTTAAGAATGTTTTCAGCATCACCTAAATAATCTGTTTCCAAATAATATGATATCAGATTATACATGATTTTGGAAAGAATAAAGTAATTTTCATGTTCTAGAGCTAAATTCTTTCCTCTTGTATAATATCTAAGAGCTAAATCACGATTTCCTTTAAATTGATGTATCTCTGCTATATTATTTATAATATCACAAATATTGGCAAACTTCTTTTCTTTTTCATAGAACTCCAAACTTTGCAAATAATTTTGAAGAGCACTATCAAAATCTCCTTTTAAAACAAGAGTGTCAGCTAGTTTCTCTCTGGTCCATGCAACATTTTCTCTCATATTTTGTTCTTCGTAGAAACTGACTGCTTCTTCAAGAAATTTCAGAGCTTTATTGAGTTCTCCTCTTCTGATATATAGGTTATTTAGAGCAAATTGGATTAAATAATAAGGTCGTTTATAATCTAATTTTTTTGTTAAAGCCAATCCTTCATGCAGATAAGACAGAGCTTTCTCGTTTTCCATTGTAGATATATATAACTGTCCTATGTTATACAAAAGCAAGATTAAACCATGTTTGTCCCCAATCTCCCTTTTAATCTTGATCGATTTTTCTAAATGCTGTAGTCCTTCTTCACCATTATCTTTTTGGAAAAGCAATATTGCTAAAGAGTTGTGAATTTTCGAGATTGTAAGTTTAGCATCAAGATCTTCATTTAATATTAGTGCTTGTTTAAGAAGATGTAAAGCCTGATCAGGATTAGTACTAGATAAAAACAATCCTTTTAGAAAGGTGGTATAAGCTATTCCTGTCTTATTTCCTACATTCTTCCATATCTCATGTGCTTGACTAGCGCATTTCAAAGCTTTTTCTTTATCTCCTAATTCAGAAAAAAATCCAGACATTCGTTCAAGAGTAAGAGCTTTTCCGTATTCGTAATCTGCTTCTTCACACAATTTTAAAGACAATTCCAAAACTTCTCTGAGTTTGTCTGTATACCCATAGATGTTAGAAATCATACAAGATTTAAGAACTTGAAGATCTATTCTTTTATGAAAAAACTGGCCACTATAATCTTTCGGATCGTTTTTAATAATTTCCTCAGCTTTCTCTACTAAGCTGATCCCTGAAAGTGTTTTACCAAAGATTAACAGATTCTCTATTTTAGTTATATAGAAATCTAATTTTTCATCCTCTGTTCCTGATTTCATTACACTTTCTTCGATCTCATCTAAAATGTTCATCGATTGAAAATATTGGTCAGATTTAGTTAGAGCTTTAGCTTTTAGATTTTGATAACTAAGCCATGATTTCTTCGAAATAGTGTCTGATTCTAAGAAACTATTAATTGTTTTCAAAGCAGAACTTCTATCACCATTTCTGATACTATTATTAAGCTCTATTAACAATTCAGTATCAGAATCTGTCATAGGTACACCATTTATTCAGAAATAATGTTGGTAAAACAGAGATTTAACTCTTTCCCAGTTTAAGTGTTTTATAGTAGAATAAAATATGCATGGAATAAAAACAAATCTTAAACTACTATATCAGATCATTTCCTTTTATTTGCAATAAACTCAAGTAGATTCAATATTATTTGTGAATCTGATTCTGATAAGATAACAACTTTTTCTATACCTTCTCTACCTGATATGGTAATTTCTAATCGTCCATCAGGATTTATTTCACAGCTCACTAGAGAATCAATAGGTCTTGCATAAGTTGTTCCCCCAGGAATCTTAACAAATAAACGTTTATTAGAGATCCAAAGAGTTCCATTTTGCCCCATTATAGGTCCTACAACATCTTTAATTGAATCTATATACAGAATTTTTTCACCTTCTAATTCTTGTATATCGTTCATTTCAGTTGTTAATGTTCTATTAACGGATGAAAGAGCCATTAGTTGATCTATAGCTAATGAAAAAAGAGAATCTTCTAGCGATACATATTGCACTCTATCACCTTTGTCAATAAGAGTTATTAGTTTGTGTCTTGCAAGAGCTACTAGCGCTTCAGAATCTCCACCTGTTACAAAGAAGTTGAATCTTTCTCCTGTAAAGAATTTATTAAACAAAGTGTCATCACTAGCAAAAATATAGATAAAATCTTCAGATCTAAGCTTATCAGTGAAGTTACCAAATGAGTGAAATCCATACTCATGTGCTCCACCTGATGTTTCATATAACCTTTCAATTGCATCTAAGATACTAGTTGATGCATCACTATACTCTTTTGTAACCTCTTTGAACTTCTTTATAGGTTTATCAGCAAAGTAAATAGTAGCACCTTTAATTGTTTTAGATTCTTCATCTATCCCTACAAAGCCTTTATTATACAAATCATCTAATACTCCATAGATTTTTGCCTGAGGAATGTTTGTTGCTTTTGCTAATTCAGGAGCACTTGCTTTTCCTTGTTTAACTATCTCTAAGAAAGCTCTTGATTCGTATTCGGAAAAACCTAGTAGTCTTAGCTTTTCTACTAAATCACTTTGTTTTGACATTCTAATATACTTTTATCCATTTATGTTTATAAAGTCTTTGATTTACCACCAAGGTAGTTACAAATGAGAAGATTTATATATGCCTGACGTTTATTGTCATTTGTCAAATGGTTACTACTTAGGTAGTAACACAAGTTCGAGAGATTGAAGCGCTCTCGAGACAAATAAAGATTAACTAACTTGGTGGTAAAAAATGTCAAACACAAGAATAAAATACATGAACGGGCTGGTCATTGTTGCTATTGTTTTTATCAGCATATCAATTGTACCAGTTGGTGTTCTAGCTGGAGTGATCTTCAGTGAAGGTGGATATAGTATGAATGATTTCGCTGAAGGTCCAAATAGTAATGAGACAGTACAAATGAAAGTAACTGGAGATTTAATGTTCTATTATGAAGTTAATTCTTATCCAGTGCAATCAAGTAACATTTCTATATTCTTACTGACTCAAACCCAATATGGTGATTGGGTTGGATCAAATGATACCTATCCACTTGATTATGAAATGATAACAACAGGTGATCTTCCCTTTAGATGGATACACGCTAATAGTATTGATTATTATTTAGTTGTGTTCAACTCTGATAATTTAGATTCAATACAAGTTGAATTGCATTATGTGACAGCAAACAGGGCAGAAGTGATAGCTCTATTATCTATAGGTATATTCCTCTCTCTTTGGGTAACAATAATGGTACTTTATACTCTTGGATACCTCCTTAAGGTACTAATTTTCATACCCATTTTTGGTTTAAGATATACAAATGGTGATAGTAAAAGAAGAGAAAGAAGTGACAGTTATGAGTACAGAAGAAGTGCACGTGCAGCTCCCGTAGCACCTGCAATAAAAGCTGCTCCAGCTGTAAAAGCTGCTCCAGCAGTTCCTGCAGCACCTGCATTACCTAAAGCTCCTCCAGCTCCAATTCCAGTTGGACCTGCTGCTGAGAATATCTCTTCAAATTATGTTGTTGCTGGTGCAGTAAGACAATATCCTGAAGATGATTTTAAGAGATTCTGGGCAAAAACATGGGATGGTTCAGGAATAGCTGAAAAAGTCTTAGTTATACTCGCCTTATTCTTCTTATTAACTGGTGCAGTAACTGTAACCTGGTATATTCTAGTAGTCTTCCCCATAACCTTAATCGGTATAGCAATAATAGTATATTTCACAAATCGTAATCGACGAGAAAAACTGATCAGATTGGTCGAAAGTCACGGAGCAATTTACATCAGTGATGCTGCAAGAATACTAAGAACATCCACTGAATTTATCAGAATGGATGCATGGAAGATTGTAAACCTTGGATTAGCTCCATTAGCATTCGATACTCAAAATCATATCCTCTTTGATGTCACTAAAGTTGATCCATCCAAGGCAGGTAAAATGTCTCCCGAAGCAGAAAAAATTCATGCTGAATTAGTATCTGAAGTAGCTAAGAAAGACAAACAAGAAGAACTCGAAGAAAAGAAAGTAGAAGAAGTTGTTTCAGGTCAAGAAGTTAAATGCCCCTTCTGTGACAGTGATAATCCCCCTGACTCTTCATTCTGCATAAAATGTGGCGCAAGCTTAAAGCCTGCAAAATAACTTCCTACTTTCTTCACCTTTTCTTTTTTCATTTTTTTCTTTTTTATTTTGTTTTATCTAATATGTGGATTGGGGCATGAAATGAAACTCTCATCTCTGATTTCTCTTTGTACAGGTTCCAAGAAAGCTTGATCAATGAGTTTGCCTTTTACATTATAAAATCTCCACCAAATGCAGTTCTTTAGTTTAGCAATAATTTTTTCTTCTATGAATTGTTCTTTCTCTTCAAGATCTACCATCATTTCTTTGTAATCTTCTTGATCTTCTTCTGTAACAAAAAGATAATATTTTCTGATATCCTCATTAAGTATTTGCTGTTTGACGGTAAACAACCATTCCTCAAATCTAATCTTCTCGTCTTCTGACATGATTCTGTGGTTAGGAGGAACATAAGTAACTCCATATCCTCTCGCTTTTTCTCCTTCTTCATCTTTCTCGATTTTATATTCAGTTTTGTTTCTTAAATTATCAAAGTAATAGATAGGAGTCTTACCTGAAACACCTATGCACATATATTGGGTGCTCTTCCATAGAGAACGTTGATACATATGGTCATGACCAAAAACATCTGCACTCACTCCATACTCATCAAAGAGAGGTGTAAGACAAGATTGAGCGACTGAATCAGAATTGTTGGTTGCTCTTCCAAAGAAACCTATAGTAAATATAGCTGAATGCAAGAAAACAATACAGAATTGTGGTCCTATCCCTTCATTTGCTTTGTGTCGCCAGATACTTAATTCTCTGTTCAACCATTCCCATTGGCGGCTATCACAGGCAATACTCTCATTTCCCCAAGTCAAACCTAAGGAATCAAGGTGTATCATAAAGACATTACCTTCAGTATGAGAATAGAACGCTCCACCAGATGTTCTTGGATTCTGGAAATAAATATGAAAATGTTTCTGAGTTCTGTGTAGTCCTCCCATCCACGATCCTCTACAAAAACCACCATTAAAATAATCGTGATTTCCAATAGTTGGTGTGATAGGTATTCTAGCTAAATTTGGATTAGCGCAGGTAAATAAATCAGCCCAAGATTGATGTTAAGAGCCATTATCAG
>CAZJUB010000097.1:0-9348 GCA_964549075.1 uncultured archaeon
GTAAGGAGTCAACTCATTTGCAAGAGGTACATAATAATCTATGTCGAGTTCATCTGATAATCCTCTGAATTCTTCAAGTAAATCTGGCGTATACTTCTTTGCTTCTTCTTCATAAGGAAGAGTTTTCTCTAGCACCTCTTTAGAAAATTTTGGTGGATAACTTGTATCTGTCGATAAAGCTTTTCCTATCTGTCTACCGATCTCATAATAAGATCCTTTTAATTCTACTGTATACATAATATCCTGTCCCTATTCAAACATTAATAAAAGTTGACATAAAAAGAAAAACTACCAAATTTAGTTTTGTAAACACACTAAAATACGTTTTTAGTTTTTTCAATTCTGATAAAAAATGCAACGAAATTATCGATTAATTTCTAGTTTTTTTATTGTTGTACACAGATATAAAAACATAAATTATTATGAAAAATGTTGGAAAAATAGTCATTCCACTTTCTTCAGTTGATAAATCTATAGGGACATGACCTTCGACTATTGCGAAATTTATATAATCTGTTGGTGCAGGATAGGATATCAACGGAGCCATTGGTGATTCTTTCATCAAACTCGTTATGACATATGCATAATCAATATCATCACCTGAACAGAAATAACTAAACATGTCATCTTCTGCAAATACTAAAGATTGAGTGATATTCCAGCCATTCTTATCATGAATTGCTACAACAATTCCCATACCGTATGGATCTCTGGGAGAGGATATTTGTAAGGTGAATTTATTTGAAGGCTCAAGTAGTTTCTTCACTTGAAAGCCATAATATTTGTACAGAGCATTGGTTTCATGATATCTAGTATCTAGAACCTCGTAATAGTTATTAATAGTAAAATTTGCATTATCAAAAGAATATAAGTTATTCTCCACACCTTCCAAATCTAAAGTACAAGCTGTTATCCAGTCTAAATATACATCATTAAAAGACACATTATATCCTAAATTTGTTAAAACTAATTCTATTGCTTGAACTCCGTCCGCTTCTGTGTGTATTAATTGTTGAGCTGCTTCCAAACCATACTTTTCAGCAAAGTAGAAGAAGAACATATAAGAGCTACCATAGTGAACTCTAGTGTCATCATTCTCTCTATCAAAACAAAGAAGGGAAAGTTGAGGATTGGTTTGAAAGAAAGGTGTTAAATCTGTAAGATTGTAATCTTGACCAGCTATTAAGTAAGAGGAGTTTGCTAAATAACCTGTGAAATAGGTTGCATATTCTGCTCCTCCTTCCATTAAGAACATAGCATCTTCTTCTTCGTTATTCCCCCAAATTAGGTGATTAAACTCATGAGGTAAGGTTATCATAACTTCAAATAAATTAATTGTAGTATCAATAAATATCATCTCTCTATTGTTTGAATAGTAAAATACTGGCATTTCATTAACATGAGCATAATATCCTGTAGCACCATAAATTGGAGAAAAAACTAAAGTTACATGTGGATCACCATCAATGTCCCCAAAATTACCATCAGGACTACCAGCAAATTCTACAGCTTTTGGATAAATAGTAGAATCAAATTCATCCCTGTAAAAATTACAATTTTTTATCCATAAATCTATTCCATCTTGTTCGATAGTAGTGTTTTCCACATAAATATAGCACCAAGTTCCTACAGCTAAAAGTGTTGTATTTATCTGATAATTAGTTTCTGTTAAAAAATTATATGTCCAAAAAACTTCTTGATTACCAAATTCTTCATAATTCATGGAAAAATCTTGTTTTACTTTAGTATCTTGTACTTGAACCTTGAAATCTTCATCACAATCCATCTTTATAGGGATGTTAAGATTAGTTTCAATCATATTGTTTGGAGTTTTGAAACTAATTAAAATAAGAATAATAAAAATAAGTACTGATTTCCTTTTAAGATTCATCAATATTCTGGTTCACTAAACACTAATAAAAGTTAGGTATTTTAATGGTTAATTCTCTCTTCTCTTTATCTGCTCGATATTAGCATTAATCAGTCTTTTCATGTTTGGTGTTATAGCTGATGTATCAACATCAAATACAAGGAAAGGCACTCCATGTTCCAAATAAATTGGTTTTAGTATTGCTTGTGAGATTTTATAGGGGAGACAGTTTATCGGACCTGTTAATATCAAAGAGTCAAAATAACCATTTTCTAAAGTTTCCATTCCTTTTCCAATTGTTGGGATAGCTTCACCAAAAATTAAAGGACTTATTAGAGGTTTGGAAAGTTTATTTATTTCTCTGAGATTATTTCTTCCTGCAAATAGAAGACCTGTTTTCTTGAACTTCTTTCTGAATCTCTTCTCAATAGTATGCATTAGAGGAACAGCTATAATACCGATGATGTATAGTTTTGAATTTCTTTGCCAGAATGTTGAAAATGCTTTAAGTTTAGTAGTGAACTTATATGGATCCCTTTTCCACGCTTGAGAGATTAGCAATCTCAAATTTATATTTCCATAGAGTGTGAGTTCGTAAAGATCTGTAGATTTAACCAAAATACCATGCTTAGCATAAAGATCTTTTAATTCACCTAGGAAGAAAGGACTGAATCTGACAAAGAAATCTCCACTAACTAGCACTTTAGGCAAGTTTTCTGGATTTTCTTTTCTAGGTATTTTGGAGATCTTAGTTGCTAGTTTTTTTACATTATTATGAAATTGATTCAACTCAGTTGTACTTGTTAAGAATTCTTGCCAATATTTCTGAAGAGTCTCACGACTACCTTTGGTTCCAACTACCTGTAAAGCACTATCTATCTCCAACATTACATCACCGAGTAACGCAGTAGCAGGTGCAAATCTTGCTATGGTGATCCTATCAATTCCAAGAAAATCGGTAAATTGATCAAATCTATATAGAAACACATCTTTGAGCTGATTCTTCTCGATAAAGTGTTCTAAATAATTAAAGTAGCTATAGACAGCACATGGAGCACCACCTCTTATCATAAAGAAACCAACTAATTCTCCAGGTTTTCTTTTCTCAAGAACTGATTGAATATGTCCAATAACTATTGGTAGTGGTATACATTCCTTTCCTGAACTATATCTCAGTCCTATAACTGGATAGTCTATCATCATCCCAGTTGTTTCTCCAGTGTGAAATCCAAATAAATCAAATACCTTTGTCATAACATCTGTATGAAACTGAGAAAATGGAAACAAGTGTAATTTTACTCTTGGATCCTTAATATCCAGTTGTTGATTATCGGAAGAAATTACTACAATTTTTCCACCTCTCTTCTTCACTTTAGCAATTTGAAAAGGTTTGTCTTCTTCTTTTTTCTTGCTTTTTTGGAAATTTTTAATTATTTCAAGAAAAGCTTCTAATCGGGTTTGAGTACCAGCATCAGCTGTATGAGCATCAAGTTCCAGAATCAGATAAGGTTTGGTATCCATCTCATTTCTTACATGATTTTGAACAAATGCATCTATAGTACAACTAAAACTGTTGATATAGAGTAAAAAGAGGTTATCATATTCTTGTGTTAATTCTAGAGCTTTTTGAGCGTAATTTGCAAAGAACCAAGGCATATCTTCTGCTGTATCCTTATCCAAGAAATCGAATGGAATAACAGTTACTCCCATACTTGCCAATTTCTTGGGAATAGATTGTGAGGTTTCTACTGGAAATGCATTGTAGCTTCTCCCAACTAGTATGATACCTATTTCACCTGATTCTTTAAGATTGTCTAAGGTATCTCTACCTATTCTTAGGAATTTGTTTTCTATTTGTTTTTGTACCTCAACTGCAGTAGTATACGCTTTTTTAACAAGATTCTTTGGTTGCTTCAATTTACTTATGGTCATATCAATAAGTGACTCATTTTTCTCATATCCTTGTCTGAAATCAAGTACTGGACTAAGAAATTCAGCTTCTTGAAATGTTTGAGAAATGAAATAAGGGCTTGCTTGAGTTATTGGACAGAGCGTAGAATCTACCCAATTTTCGCCAGGTGTTCCAGCATGAACATGTGGCAGAAAAATAAATGAAACATCACTTTTAATTAAATCTAGAACAGCGCCATGTAATATTTGAACAGGATAGCAAAATGAAGCATTTGTCATTAATTCTTTATCTTCATCTATTCCAGATAATACGACTTCATACCCCAGTTCTTCAAAAAATGTAGAGAACAAAGGATAAAGTGAATGGGTTAACAACGCTCTAGGAATTCCAATTTTCTCAGTTTGAGTAATTTCTCTTTTCTCTGTTTCAGAATTTATATTAAATAATAAATCGTTTCGGATAAGAACTAGATCTTCCTTTTCCTCAATTTTATCTGAACCTTTCCACTGATGTTCGTACCTAGAACATCTTCCCCCAAATGGGAATTTTCTCCCACCTACTTCATATCTTTCAATCTGACAATAGTTGGTACATGCTTTACATGTGAAACTTCCTAAATGTTTCATTTCTTCTTTAACAAGCAGTTCTAAAGTCGTATTTTGAGGCATTGGTTTAATTTCATGTTGTTCATATTTTGTCTTAGCTATCAAGGAAATTCCAAATGCACCTATCAACTCAGGATTTGGAGGTATAATGATTTGCTTTCCTGTCGTTTGAGCAAAAGCGTATCCAACAGAATTGTTTTTCGCAACTCCACCTTGGAAAAAGATTTTCTGTCCAACAGGTCTTAATCCTTTTACTTTATTCAGATAATTGTTAGCTATAGAATAAACCAATCCACCGACTATATTATCAGTTTCATATCCTTCTTGAGCAGCAGTACGAATATCAGTGTTAATAAAGGCAGCACAATCTGCTTTGAATCTAACAGGATTATTTGCTTTCATAGCTACATCTGAGATACTAAAAACATCAATTCCAAGATCCCCTTGAGAGCTTTCTTCAAGAAATGAACCGGTTCCAGCAGAACAGCTTGCATTCATTGCATAATCGACTGGAACACCATTTTGTAGAAACATATACTTGGAATCTTGTCCTCCAATTTCGAAGATTGTATCTACTTCTTCATCATAGTAAACAGCTCCTTTAGAGTGAGCTGATATTTCATTAAAAACTGCTGGAGTCCCTAAATATGCACCAACAATTTGTCTGCCTGAACCTGTAACTCCAACTAAATTTACTTTGCAATTCCCTACTTGACTGATAATCTCTGTAATACACTTTCTTGTAGCTTTTATAGGATTACCACTTGTTCGTCCATAATATGAAGCAACTACTGCATCGTCAGTAGGATCAACCAAAACAGCTTTTGTTGTTGTAGAACCAACATCTACTCCCAGTAACAGATGAGAGTTTCTGTCAAAATCCTTTTTGTATCCATTTGCTTCTATTATTGTAACTTGATCACTAAATTGTTCAAGTGAAGGTAATTGTGAGAAAGTTCGACTTTTTATCAATTTATACTTTTCATGTTTTGGTGATTCTTTAACTAAAAGAGAAGTACCATATGCTTCAAAGACTGGACTAACATCTTTAATAACTACTTCTACATTCCCTATTTCCTCTCTCAAAATTTTAACAAAAGATCCATTAAGAGAGATACCACCTATTAATAAAAGCCTTTTTACATCAACTCTAGATTGAGTAATCAATCCTAACACTTTGTTGACCATACTTGCTAATACTGAAGCTAAAATGTCTTCTACAGAAGCTTCACCTTTATTTAGTTTGTGAGTGACATCTGATTTACAATGAACACTACATCGTGAAGCTAATTCTATTTTTTTACCTTTTTCTGCTAATTTAATAGATTCTTCTAAACCAAGATTCAATCTTCCTATTTGTTGAACAAAAAACTCTCCACTTCCTGCTGCACACTTATCATGAGAGAGAACATTAACAATATAGCCATCATCATCGAGAACGTATAAAACAAAAGATTCTCCTCCTAATGAGAGAACAATATCAAACTTCTCATCCAAAGAACTGATACCTTTCTCAACAGCAACAACTTCTGAAATCTCTCCAAAAGAACCACTTACATCATAATAACATTTATTGCATTTTAGTTCATCACTAAGAATTTTTTCAAGTGTTTCTTCTGGTTTTCCAAGATGTGGTCTCTTAACAATGATCTTGTGCCCAGATTCGTCAATTGAAACTACATTAACTGAAACTGAACCAATATTTACTCCCACGAATTTATCAGTAATATGGAACACCTTATAGATTGTATAGATATGATGAGTATTTTTCAAGAAAAATCAAGACTTTAAAAAACTTACCTATGAATAATTACAAGAAAATGGAAAGAGTATTTAAGAATCAATCGAGAGGATTGGTAGCTAGAGGATATAAGTCATCAACAACTCTTTCCACATAATCGACAGGATAACTTCCAGTTCCATCCCAAGTGTTCCAAAAATTACCTTCTAGAGATAAAGTATCATACCAAAAATTCAAACCTGTTCTATCCATCGCTTGAGAACTACCTTCGAGATTATTATTAATAAAAGCATTGTGATGAATATTATTATCATATGAGAGAGAATATATTTCTATTGCATATCCTTGATTATTTTGGAATAGACTATAGGTTATATTGCAATTGTGATTTGTTCCAGAAAGGAGTATACCTCGATTAAGATTATCTCTAAACGTGTTATTATAAACAATTATTGAGTTAGAAACATAAATTCGAAGACCATCATTATTTTCAAAACAGGTATTATTTTCGAAAATACTGCCATCAGCTGTAGCTAAATAAACACCTAACAGATTCTTGAAGAAAATAGAATCTCGTATTTCTATCTGACTTGAACTTTCTATCTCAAATCCTATATTGGAACAATTAGAAATCGATAATTTTTGAAAAGCGGAATGAGGAGAATTTCCTACAGTAAAACCATTATAACAATTTTCTATTTCTATATTTGAGAAATTAATATAATTTGATTGATATACAAACAAGCCAATACTGGTGTTGTTTATCCTTAAATTACTAATCTGAGCATTTGTGCAATTTACTATTATCAATTGACCAAATATTTGGTTGTCCAGAACTAAATTTACTTCATCTTTGAAAAATCCTAAAGGATTGGAATTTACAGTATTATTTTCGAAGTAATATCCTGTAATAAGATTCATACCTGCAACTAAATTGAAACCACATTTTTCTCCTGTAAGAGTGTTGTTTGTAAAGACTATCTGTTCAGAGAGAATGAATCTTGGACCTACATCATAAGCTTCTAAGAACTGATTATTTGTTATAAACAGCTCAACAGAATTACTGTCAGTTATTCCATATCTACATTGGCTGAAAATGTTAGAACTAAAAGTCACATTCTGATTTTGATATGAATCAACTTCTCCATTGAGGAAATAGTTATCATTAATATATGCATCCCATGATTCTATTAGTGAGAATTCAGTTTCTATAAAACTATTATTTATAACTTCTAAATCATCTATATTTGAACAATATACATCTGTTTCTGTAAAAGTATTATTTTGTAGAAGAAGATTATTTGAATCATCCGCATAAAATACCATTTGACTTGTATCATAGAACGTAATTACATTTGAGTCTTTAAAATAGAAAGATATGTCTAAATTTGAATGAGATACTTCAATAGTTGAACAGAAGATTATATCAATTTTTAGATTATCAAAAATAGAGGAATGAGCACCAATCAGCCAGATATTTGAGCAATTTACTAAAATTATTTGAGAATTTATCGTTAGAGAAACTCCTAAATCGATAAAGTCTGAGCTAACAATTAGAGCAAACAAACCTAATCCTGCTAAGTTAGAATTGCAAATATAAGATGCATAATTTTCAATAGTTAATTCTCGGACAGAATAAGATTCAAAAGAGTTGTATTCTATTCTAGAATTAGGAGATCTAAATGTACTGAGACTTAATCCCTCATTAAAGGTCATATTTGAGTAAGGAGAGTAGAATACTAAAAGGTTGAATTCAACTCCTGTATTATTTGTAATAACACATCTTTCCGAGTATAAAATATAAAACGAAGCATTGATCAGATAATTTCTTATAAAAACTGATTCTTCACAGTGATCGATATTGATAAGACTATTCGTACCATCGAAGCTGTTTTCAGAGATGTTAAGTTTATAAGAATCTGTTGCAAACATATGATAGAAAAAACTTTCTTTTGGATTGTAGAAATTATTTTTGTAAATTGTAGTAAAATCAGCTAAAGTGAGGGAAATAGCGTACTGGCAGTATTTGAAATAGTTCTCTATAATTTGTGTTTTATCAGTGTTAGAAATAAGTAATCCAGTATCACAATCAACTATTGTATTGCTAAATATTGAAGCTGTATTCTCACCAACATTTTCAAGATAAATTCCAACACCATCGGAATGCGATGACTTTAGGAAGCAGTTTCGAATAATGAAATAATCAGTCGTACCAAAAATGTAAATAGCGTTAGAAGTGGTAGTGGTTATATTGAAGAATTCTAGCAAGTATGGATCTTCTTGAGTACCGACTCCTTTAAAGTTATAATCTAAGAAATCTTCATCGTTCCATATAATAATAGGATCATGTCTAACTAAACCATGTGGATTTGGTCTAATTATTCCATATTCCACCAATAAAACAGGAACAATTATAGCTGTAGTAACTATTAAAGCAGTAAAAACTCCAATAAGATATTTCCATACTTTTTTCATGCTTTCACCTATTATTATTTATATCTTCTTTGTTTATGAGATGTTTCTTTATCCAATTTCGAGATAATTTTTTGACAGTTTCCTCATACATCATTCTATCACTTTCTCCCCAGATTTTGTGAGGTAAACAATCGCATTACGCCCCCATTTCTCCTTTCGTATCAAACCTTGTTCTTCTAATAAGAGAAGATTTCTAGAAGTTTTAGCTCGCGTAAAAGCAGCTTTTCTACCTAAATCACTTTGAGCTATTTTACCACCAGATTCTTTTAAAATTGTTAATAGTATTTTTTGAGATTCATTAAGGAATAACACTCCCATATCTTTCATCGATTTTCCTTCTCGACGTCTCATCAGAAAGTATGTACTAGCTACACCTATAGAAATGCCAGCTAACGGACCAACAATAAAAGCCCATCTAGGTAAATTTGATTTTTCTAGTGAAGGAGGATCGAATCTTAAAATATAAATTGGATTAACAGTTGGATTAAGATTATGTAATGACCAGGAGATAATTAGTCTTTTTCCTGCTACATTTTGTGTATGATTTGAAGGATATATAGAAGTTAACCCAGCTTCTTCATGTATATAGCTATTTTCTGGTAATTTAACTGAGAGATAATGGTTTAAAGTTACGAAATTAATGGTGGATGAGTATTCAAAGTAAAAATAATCAGTAGCATCTACGTACAAAGGCATCAAATCGAGATTATAGTAGACATAAAAGACTGTAGATTCATTCATTTCT
>CAZJUB010000098.1:0-3070 GCA_964549075.1 uncultured archaeon
ACTCTTGGAGGAGGGTGTTTTTGGTGTATTGAAGCTGTTTTTAGTGAACTTAAAGGTGTTCAATCAGCAATTTCTGGTTATTCAGGAGGAAAAACTGAAAGCCCTACATATGAACAAGTGTGTTCTGGAAGAACAGGACATGCAGAAGTAGTTCAGATAACTTTTAACCCAAAGATTATTTCTTTCAAAGATATTTTAGAAGTGTTTTTTACAGTACATGATCCCACCACACTTAACAGACAAGGTTATGATGTTGGTAACCAATATCGTTCAGTTATCTTTTATCATTCAGATGAGCAGAAGAAAATAGCAGAAGAAGTGATAAAAGAGTTAGACAAAAGTAAAAAATGGAAAAATAAGATAGTAACAGAAGTAAAACAATTCGATAAATTCTTCGAAGCAGAACCTTATCATCAAAATTATTTTAAAATAAATGCAACTGAACGTTACTGTAGGACTGTTATAGAACCAAAGGTTAACAAGTTCAGAAAGTTGTATCTTAATCAGCTGAAATAGAATTATTTTGTACTAGCATATTCTCTAATTTGAGAAATGTTCTTGAAATGTCGTATTTTTACATCTTTTTTTTCTAAGTAACTAGTAAGTAATTTATCTAAACTCTTCACTTTTTTTCTTAATTCTTGGAAATCTTTTTTTGTAATACTCTCGCTTAAATCAGGAAAATTAAGCACTTCATAAGAATTTTTTACTTCAGTATATTGATTAAACTCAACATCGTCAACAAATCTTCCGAGTTCTATTCTCTCAACAGAAGCAGCAATCAATACTTGAAGCTCAGATGCAGCATAGCTAGCTGCGAGAATATCCTCTTTAGCACATGCAGATAAAATCTTGTTTAGATATCCCTTAAATCCATAGTAGATATCATCAGTAATGAAGCACTCAAATTGTTCCTTGGGATTAAGTTGTATCTCTTTTCTCTCTGAATAAAGGATTTTTCTAAGTTGCCGAATAACTCTTTTTCCAGAATCAATTAACTCATCAAAATTATTAGATGAAACAAGAATAAAGATATCTTCTTTATAAAATTCAGGTAAAAGTTCAAATTCAAATGTTTCATACAAATTTGATCCCCAGTTTTTTGAATAGGTTCTATTGTTTATAAAACCAAGAATACAAACGGTACAATTTATAAAATCCCATATGACCCATCTAGCAGAAAGAACATCATCTCGTTCTTTTGCGAATTCAAGTCTTTCAATCAAACCAAAAAGGTAGTTGAAATGATTTGAGATTATTTCTATCTGTTTTTGCCTTTCAATATTGGATAATGTTAAGAGATTTTTAAAGCGACTTTCATCCTTCTCAGACCTAGAATAAATTACCTTGTTGTTTATGAAAATATGTGTACGAATTGGATAAATGATAGGACTAGCATCATTCTTAGCTGAAACTATCTTCTCAACCCATCCCCAAGATACGCACCAAAATTCTACTGTTTGGTTATTAAAAACAAAATTAATATCAAATTTTTTATCTTCATTATCAACAATAGCAAACATGTCAAGATCTGAATATTCCGATTGCTGACCACGAGCTGCTGAACCGTATATCGCAATTATTGCTATCTCTGGATGATTCTTAGTCACTTCTTCTTTGAGTATTTCAGAAATTTCCTCTACATCCATATTGTAACTATTGAGCTTTCTGTTATATTAGCTTACTTACAAAGAGAGACATATTCTTCTCCAGTTGTTAATCTAAAATTCCCCATGACATTCATAGTTAAGCAAGAATGAACTGGTACAATTAACACGATATCTCCTATGTTAATTTTGTCAAAATGGTTCTTGTCAGTTATGATTATTCCGTGTTCTTGACTTAAAGAAGAAATGTAAGAAGATTTGATTATTGGCCCCCATTCATTATTTTTCTCTTCTGTGAGATATCCATAAATATATCTTCCCTCTTCATCTAAAAGAACATCTTTTGAGAAATGGATAGCTCCACCGTATATAACTAGCTCTAATCCTTCTTTATTTTTCGAAACTACCGGGCATGCAACTCTTATTGCTATATCCTTTTCTGAACATGCATTAATTTTCAACATCTTCAAATCATAAAAAACAAAATTACCGGGTCGTAATTCATCCACTTCTTCAAAATTTTCTGCAACGCTAGCTGTTGGGGTATCACCAATGGAGATTTTTACTTGTTTTAAACCATTCTCGAGCAACTGTTTCTTTATGGAAGTAAGTCTTTCAAGAGATTCCTCATGAACAGATATAATTTCTGAAATGTTTTTAGAGTTGTAAGAATGACCTGAATGAGTCAGAATACCTGCAAACGATAATTTTGATGATTTTTCAATTTCCTGAGCAAGAACCAATATTTCTTTAAAATTATCCCATCTGATACCAGATCTGTGGTACCCTACATCTATTTCAATCCAGATATCTGTTTGGATTTCAATGTTTTGTTGTAAAAATTTGGTAGTTTCTAAGTTAGCAACAAGAAGATTCAGTTTTATTTTTTTGGCGAGTTTATTGATTTCCCTTATTTCAAGAATGTTGGTGGGAAAAGCTATTGTAATATCTTCCCATCCCGCTTCTGCAAAACATCTAGCCATCCTTACAGAAGACACAGTTATACAATCCACACCAGACTCCTTGAACCATTTTCCAACTTCAACTGATTGATGGGTTTTGAAATGTGGTCGAAAAACAAGATTGTTTTTCTTAGCTTTTTCAGCTATCTTCTTAATATTGTTCATAGCTATTTCTTTATCAATAAATACTGTTGGAACTGAAACCTTCATTTAAACACCTACTCATTCAACTAGTTCTTTTACACGTGAATATACTTGAGCTCCTATTTTAGCTCTGCCAAGAAGATATCCTATTTCAGGAATTAAGCCTTCCGCCCTAGTTCCTCTTTTACAAATTAATCTATATTCCAAGAGTCCTATCCTTTCTATTTCGTCTATATCTTCAGTATGGTTTGAACCAATGAGAGCATTTTTTATTGCATTCCTTGTTGTTCCACAGACAATTAAAGCATCTTTCTTTTCTTGTGATGGTTTTGTGATCCATTTAAGTGATTTATCTGT
>CAZJUB010000098.1:3170-9293 GCA_964549075.1 uncultured archaeon
TAAGTAAAAGCTTTGATAGAACTATGTCTAGCTACGTTGTATGTTTTTTCTAAAACGGTTACTGTTAACATTTCTTCACCCTATTTTTTCCATCGCTTTACCAACTTCAGAGGGAGTTATGACTTTCTTAGCGTTTTTAAATTTCTTTTTTCGTGCTAGACTATCTGAGATTTGATCCAAAAATACAGCTAGTGCTGCCACTTCACTATGCGGTTGATTGCCTATAGCGATATTATAATCTGTTAAATCATAAATCATACCGGGGACTTTTACTCCTCCTACAACTACGAGTAAATTTTCTTTCGTTTTTAGTTCTACAAGTTTATCTGAAAGATCTATGCCATACATTGTTAAGTGAACAACGGTTCCTCCTGATTTTTTCCATTTTTCAATGAAATTCCACGGATTCTTAATATGCTCTGTGCAGATTTTACCTCCCCATTCAGTACATATTTTTTCAACACTATCTTCTAAATGTGCATCATGCTCTCCCGTGTAATAAAACTCATCTGCCCCAAAAGCTCTAGCCGTAAGTACAAGATGGGTGGAGATTCTTTTATCTCGAAAAATTCTATGTGATAATCGTAATACAGCCAGCATTATGAGCTAAATTAAAAATTCAACACTTAAAGTTGCTGATTTTACTGTTTAATGTAATTAGAAGTTTTCTTTTCACTGTTATTAAGCTTAAAAATAATGTAAGGCAAAACTATGACCAGAAAACAAAGGTTATTATATATTTTTGTTTTAGAAAATATTGAGTACATAAGAGGGTGCTAAAACTGTCGAAAGAGAAGTCTGAGCCAGATCAAAATGACCCAGCTTATTTAATCTCTTATGCTCATCATCTGGAGAGACAAGCTAGGCAATTAGAAACAGAAAAACAGATGGTAGAAAGTGAGAGATTAAGACTACAAAGAGAGGTAAACAATCTTAAAGTTGAACTTGAAAGACTACGGTCTCCACCTTTGTTTATGGGAACTATTGTCGAAATTTTAGATAATAAAACTGCAGTAGTACGTAGTACAACTGGACCAAATCTTGTTGTTTCAATTTCTCGTCAAGTTGATGTTAATAATTTAAAACCTGATACTCGAGTAGCTTTAAATCAGCGAACCTTTGCAATTGTTAGTATCCTCCCATCCCTACAAGATCCCATGGTACAAAAAATGGAGTTAATCGAAAGACCATCTGAAAGATATATAGACATTGGTGGTCTTGATGCACAAATTCAGGAAATTAAAGAGACTGTTGAATTACCATTACTCAAACCTGAGCTTTTTGAGAAAATTGGTATCGATCCACCTAAAGGAATACTTCTACATGGTCCTCCAGGAACAGGAAAAACATTACTAGCAAAAGCTGTAGCTCATGAAACAGAAGCTGTTTTTATTCGTCTAATTGGAAGCGAGTTAGTACAGAAATTCATCGGTGATGGTGCTCGTTTAGTAAGAGAGTTGTTTGAATTTGCTAGAGAAAATGCTCCAAGTATATTATTTATTGATGAACTTGATGCCATTGGTAGTAGAAGAATAGATTTAGCTACTAGTGGTGACAGAGAAGTACAGAGAACCTTAATGCAACTTCTTGCAGAAGTAGATGGTTTCAATCTTAGGGGCGATGTAAAAGTTATAGCTGCAACAAATAGAATAGACATCCTTGATCAAGCTTTATTAAGACCGGGTAGATTCGATAGGATGATTGAAATACCAATCCCAAATGCAGAAAGCAGGATGGAGATTTTCAAGATTCATACTTCTGGAATGAACCTTAAAGGAGATGTAGATTTAGATTATCTAGTACAAATGACAGAAGGTGCAAGTGGTGCAGATGTAAAGAATATCTGTACTGAAGCAGGAATGTTCGCAATTAGGGCAGAAAGAGATCACGTCATTAATGGCGATTTTGTTGATTCCATAAAGAAAATTGTAGGAAGCAAAGAAACTACAGCTCGAACAACAACAGGTTTTATCTAAATAGGTTATCTCCTATTCTTTCTTACTAGATATTATCATTTTTTCAATCATTTCTTTCTGCTTATAAAATCCTTTTACAACATGAGAATCTTTTCCAAATTTTTTTATAAATTGCTCAAGAATCTCTTCAAATGAGCATCTTCTTTCTCCACAAACAAGATTATCGGAGTAAGAAACAATCACTTCTTCGTTTGTAACAGGTGTATAATCTTCAATTGGAAGTCCTAAATTAAGCGCTTCTTCTGCAGTTATCCCAGTTCCAACATGTCGCTTTACGATTGTAATTATCCTTGGATCTAATCCTTCTTTCTCTAAGATTTTTACACCTTCAATTGCATGTTTTATAGAATGATCAACTGACCTACCAATATCATGTAACATAGCTCCAGCAATTACAAGTTTTCCATCAACTTGCTTAATTTTCTTACAAAATTCCTCAGCTATTTCTGTTACAAGTAAACAGTGTCTTATTACATTTGCTGGAGTATTGTATTTCTGAAGAATTTTTTTACAAATTTCTTTTGAAGGAATTATAAGATTTGGCATCTATCTATTGTTTTAATTTTATTTCTATTTTTTATATGTTATTGAAGGTAAAGAAAATCCTCTAAATCAAAACTTTTTTAAGAAATTCCAAGCGTTGCATCTCGAAGTAAAATGCCTAAAGAAATATCTAAAGATCAATTGGAACAAATTATCCAACTTACTATTGACCAAAATGGAGAAGTAAGAACAAAACGTCATAAGGATGATATTAAAATTAAATTTAGAACAAAGAAAAAACTGTATACCATTAAACTACCTCTAAAAGAAGCTGAATCAATCATCAACGAACTTTCTTCAAAATTAGAAGTAATAGCTCTATAAATAAAGAATTTAAGGATCAAGAGATTTATTCTTCATCTTCAGTCTTCTTTTTTATAACTACTATATCCCCAAGTGTTTGAAATGCAGGGCCTTTTTGTTGATCTTTTTTACCAACCGCAACAATTTCTTCCGTTATTTTAATATTAAAGAATTTTTCCAGTCTTTCAATTAAGTTATCCGAAGGTCGCATTTTTCCTGTTTCTATACTTTGGAGTTCTGAAACTGAAATTTTTGTCTGCATCGATACATCTTTTTGACTTAATTTCATCTTTTGTCTTTGTAACCTAATGCGTTCATTATAATCAGGAACTAATTGTTTATCGTCACCTACATTCCTATAAACTCTGGAAGGAGCTGTTCTAGATTGGGGTGATGTATTTCGTATAGAAGCACGCACATTGGATGTAGCTGGGTTAGGGTTAGATTTAACCATCTTTTTACCATGTTTAGAACATGAGGGACATACAGATAATTCTGCTCCTTCTATCTGAATAACAATAGGTCTTCCATATATTTCTCGACCACACATCTCACATGTTGCCATTTTTGTCACCAAATGGTGTAATTTTTAATTGACAAATAGAGATAAATTCAAAAACATTTTTCTATAAGACTAAAAAGACGTAATAGTAGTTAACGTCTGTAATAAAGGTGATAATGATGGACTTTTGTCCTCAATGTGGAAAATTACTCCATACAGATAAAAACAAACAAGGGAACACAATCTTCATTTGTATAAAATGTGGTTATAAGCGTGAATTAGTTAATGATGCAGAAGCTAGTCTTACAGAAACAATTAGTCATGATTCAGTTGGTGATATAATGGAAGTTGTTGAAGTAAGCCAAGCTGATTCAACAAAACCTACAAAGAGTCTTTACTGTCCTAAATGCCAAAAAAATCAACAAGTGAGTTTTTGGATGGTACAAACCAGAAGTGCTGATGAATCCCCTACTCGATTCTTTAAATGTACTGTGTGTGGAGAAACATGGAGAGAATATGATTAAATGGAGCTTTTGTAGATGAGTGACTCAATAAATGAAAAGGAGTATAAGATTAAACCTTTTGTTGACGCAAATATAGCTGAAATCCAACAACCAGGTAAATATCGTGTAGTGGGAAAGATTGTCAGTATGACAGAAAATTCAATCTTATTAGATGATGGTTTTGACCAATTATCAATTACTATTCCTGATGAAACCAACGTGAAACTTGAAGATAGTCATACAATTCGAGCTTTTGGTTATGTAAATATTCAACCTGAAAAGCAAATGCAAACAACGTTTATTCAAGATTTTAATGAAATAGACCTTGATTCTTACAGGAAACTCAACGAACTTGAACAATCTTTAAGAAAAGCTAATACTTAAGTAGCTTTAATATGCGATTCCCTTATATAGTGAAATAATAAAAGGAGAATGAGAAACTTCTAGGTAATAAACAAGAAAATCGGGGTATTATGATGAGTTTTGAAATGGTACTAGAGGACGCAAAATTAATGTCCAATATTAGTTCAATAATAAGTTCTATTGTTGCAGAAAGTAGCATAAATATAGCAGAAGATGGGATTAGAATCAAAGCTTTTGATGCTACACGTATTTCTATGATTGATTTCTTTATGAAAAAAGAAGCATTTCAGAAATATAATGTAAAAGAAACTACGATTGTTGGATTGAGTTTGGAAACACTCAATACAATTCTTAAGACAGCAAAAGCAAATGAACACTTGAAAATGTCGCTGGATGATACAACTAAGCGATTTGTTATAGAATTTCAAGGAAAGAATCAACAAAGAAAATTTGCTTTGTCGCTGATTGATATTCCAGATGAAGGAAATATTCCAGATTCAATACATATTGATTTTGACACAAATTTCGAAGTAAAAGCATCATTCATTCAACAAGTATTGAAAGATGCAGAAATGGTAAGTGATTATTTGAAAATAAGAGCTAAAGAAGATGGCATCTTCTTTGGGGCAGAAAGTGATACAAAAGAAATGGACACCTTTATTGAACCAGCGAGTGAAGAAATGATAACTGCAGCTTTTCAAGTAACTGGAGAATCTGAAGCTATGTATTCATTAGATTTCCTTTCTAATTTTTTGAAAGGAATAAGATCCTCAGATGATGTTAAAATTTCATTTAATCAAGAACAACCCATACGATTAATTTATGAGATTGAGGATAAAGGGCACCTGATTTATTTCGTTGCACCAAGAATTGAAGAAAGTGAAGAAATCGATTAAACGACTTTGAGTTAGTTGAGGGAGTAATTTTATTTCATTAGGACAGAACGAGGTAAGAAGTTGTTCGATAGAATTCAAAATAAATGGAAAGAAGAAAGAGAGAAATCACAATTAACTCCCATGAATGAAGCTTTTTATGGAGCTATGAGAGATTTTCTGAAAGAAAAAACTGTCAAAGCTAAAGAAGAACTCAATCAGACTATAAAAAAAGTTCTTGAAGAAAAACTCAGTAGAATGCAATATGTGATTGATGATTTATTAAATATACGAACAACAAAAATCCTTCAAGCAGTTCTGAACAGAGAAGAAATAACAATTATGTTAGCAAGAGAAGAACAAAATTTTTATGAAAGAATGAAGAGGTTGTATGAAGTTTACCGCAAAGACATTTTTTCCCCTAAAGATATAGCATATACTGACGTAGATTCAATAGTAGGAAGGGAAAGCGTTGAAGAAAGCGAAGAAGAAATAGAATATGTGGCAATCAGATTTTTGAAGAGTACAAAGGAAAAAATCCAGGGACTTGATGGTAATGCTTATGGACCTTTTGAGAAAGAAGATATAAGTTTGTTACCTAAAGAAAATGCTAGGGGTTTAGTGAAAAGAGAAATCGCAGAAAATATCGAATTAACAGAGTAAATTCAAGACTAGGAAAGAACTTCTAAAATCTCTCCAAGAATTTTAGCTTTTCCTCCCCTTGGTTGAGATAAATCTTCATTACAAACATTACATTTAACTACAATTTTTGCAGAATCAAAAATAATCTGCTCATTATTACAACTTGTACATTTGACTTTCAAGAATTTAGTTGTTGGATATGGTACCTTTGACATGAATTAGTTGTGAGAACTATGCTTTAAAAAAATGTTGTTACAAAACAATTTCTTGTTTTAATGATTTACTTAAAAAAACTGGTGCGGGGAGGGAGATTCGAACTCCCGAACCACTAAGGAATGGATCTCTCATCTCATCCGAATTTAAGAACTTGAGTCCATCGCCGTTGGCCACTTGGCTATCCCCGCAGAATAATTAAATAG
>CAZJUB010000099.1:0-9260 GCA_964549075.1 uncultured archaeon
TCATTAAAAGTTTTTAAGTAAGATTGCATTAAGGTCTCCTTCTTAGAGCTACCTCTTTCTTAGAAGGAGAGAACCATTACATTATAATGTAAAGGAATTCATTACTTATAGGATTTTGATTGTTTCATAAATACAATATCAGTATTCTTGAGGTTGTGTTTAGGTTGATTCCATGATAGTAAATTTTTTATCTATCTAGTGAAATTTTATTTTCAGGGAAGTTACATCAAATTTATAACTATTAATCTCTTAGGATATTTAGGATGAATGATTCGGGTATTGATTTAATCATATTGATTTTGTCAAAACTAGAACAAAATTCAATTAGAGGAAGGTTGAAGTTGCACAAACTTCTGTTTCTTCTTATAAAAGAAGCAGGTTTGGAAAGATTCGAAGATGAATTTTCATTTGAACCATATAAATTTGGACCATGGTCACCAGTAGTTGATTCTTATCTTGAACTTCTGGATGATAATGGGATTCTAACAATTGAAAATATCCCCAATGATACTTACGAATGTTTTGAAACAGATGATAACGAATTTATTAATAATTACTCTCTTACTAAACTCGGAAGAAAAATTGCTAACCAATTAAGGAAGATATATGAAAATCAAGAATTGGGTTTAACAAATGTTTTAGATACTTACTCTCGTCTCTCAAATCATACTTTACTGAGATATGTTTACACAAACTATCCTAGGTTCAAAGAAAAATCAATTGTAAAGGAAGAAATCCCAACCTTACCTCCAATGGAGGAATTCAAAATTTCTTTTCCTGATGAAGAGATTGATGAGGATTTATTCTCATTTGTTGGAATAATACCTAAAATCTCAAGATCTGAAGAGAAAGAAGTATTAGATAAAATTATTCTTGGGATTAATAATGATATATGTTGATGTGAACATTTTTGTTGATGTAATTACTAAGCGACAAAATTGGAAAGACAGTTTGAGAATTTTTAATAGTGCAAGAAAGAAAGAATACAGTTTTTCAATTTCTACACTAACTGTATTTATTCTAGAGAGGTACTTACGGAATTACAACAAACATTGGGATAAGACACAAATTAGATCAGAAATTAGTAAAATTACCAATGATTTTAACCTTCTCCCTTTGGATGAAGATATTGTTAATTCTGCTTTAAGTTCAAATTTTGAAGATTTTGAGGATTCTCTTCAATATGAAACTGCAAAAAAACACGATTGTTCTTCAATTATCACCTGGAATACAAGGGATTTTACTAAAAGCAAGGATATTACTATCTGGACCCCAGTAGATTTTTATCAAAATAGAATGTGATAATATGAATGAAGATGATTTGAAACAAATCTTTGTTAACTACTTGAAGAAAAACAACTTTTGTTTTAGAACAGAAGTCGGGATGCTAGAATGCAGGATTGATGTTGTTGGAAAGAAAAAACGTAAATTATACGCATATGAATTAAAGATTGAGCATTGGAAAAAAGCGATTCAACAAGCTATCCTATATCAATTGTTTGCAGATTATTCTTGCATTGTAATGTATAAAGAAAATTTACATAGACTAAGAATCAAAAAATGTCAAGATTTAGGATTAGGTGTTTTCTCTCTTGATTCTAAAGGACATTTGTCATGTATACTACAACCTAAAAAATCTACAATTATCAATCCATCTCTTTATAAAAGATTAACTAAAAAGTTTGAGTGATAATTTGAATCCAAAATTATATTTTCGACTTAATATTACAAACGAAAAAAATATACTTAGACAAACTAAGGAATTATATGATGGTTTAGTAATAGGAGCACATTTTGCATCTTTTTATAAGAATTGGATTTCTGGATTTCTTCAAGATATCTCGAAACCATACTTTATTGATCCTTTAACTTACATATTCGCAATAGATCCTCCTCCTATTGAGAATATTGATTCTATTATGAACGAGAAACAATCATTTAGAACTTTGTGTGAAAGCTATCCTGAAATCTTGAGGTCAATTTTGGAAGAAAGACCTTTGATTCCACAAGATTTTCTAATTGAAAATAATCCAAATACTAAATTAATAAATGAGTTTCTGAAATCACAATTCAAGTTCCAAGAAGAAGTTGATGGTATAAGTCCAGCTCAGAAGAGGATTTCAGAATATTTCGAGTTTGAATCCTTAAAAGAAGAGAAAACTACTGTAAAAACAAAAGATGTATGTGAACTGGAATTTTACACAATTCCATACTTTCATTTTCAGTCTTTGGAAGATCCTTGGTACTACATAACTAAAACAATTCACTCAGAATCGATTAAATTTAAGAAAGATAAACCTATTTATAGTATACTCTGCTTCAATAAAGAAATTCTTCTTGATGAAAAAAACATTAATACTTTATTTGAGGATTTTAAGAATCATGAAGGAGTTATTTTTTGGGTACATAATTTCAATTCAAAGACTGATTCTAAGGCAGTAATAAAATCTGTTTTTAAATTATATGAGAAATTCAACAAAAATCAAATTAAGACCATCGATTTATATGGAGATTATTTCTCTACTTTAATACTGAATAAGGGACTTGATGGGTACTGTAGAAGTTTAGGTTTTGGCGAATATAAACAAGTTCGCACAATCTCTATAGGTGGTGGTGCTCCCAATCGATATTATCTACCAGAAATACATGCTAATTTACCAGAAGCAAAAATAAGATATTACTATAGTAAATATACGCATAGAACCTGCAACTGTAAATGTTGTAGAGATATCATTTCACAACATAAATTGAAAATGGATTCTGTTGATGATATTAGTAAGTTTTTTGATGTATTCAATTTTAGCTTGTCTTCTAAACTACACTTTGTTTACACTCATAGTCAAGAAATGAAGAGAATAATAAATTTATCAAACGAAGAGATAATTGATGCACTAATAAAAGAAAATGAAATCGCAAATGAACTAGAGATACCATTTCTCCTAGGAGAGGATCTTAGTTTCTATGATAGATGGATTAATATTCTGAGAGAAAAATAATTGAACGGAACTTTTTGAAGAAATATTATTAAACTCTCATTTTATCAAATATCGATGAAAGCTTCATTATTACAGATATTTGAAAATTTTAAAGAGAGATATGATTCATTTGTTTTTGAAAGAATGCAATATATCAATCCAGATTCACTTCAAAAATACTGTTTAATTTATTGTTTTCCTTATAGAAAAGAATCTAGTTTTAAAGGAGATTTTGGCATTTTATATACAAGTCCAGGAATCATTTTTGAAAGAATATAAGCTTCTGAAAAGAATTTGAACATTTCTTAGCTCAATTTAAGGAAGAAACTAAAGTGGAAAAAATAAGATTTCCTGATAATTTGGAAATTGAGAATAAATCACAAACTAACAGGAGGTCACAGTGGTTGATATTCAGTTCAGATTTCAAATTAAGAGGAAAAATTTCTCCTTGCTATAGATTTATGTTAGACTTAGATAATAATGTTGATGAATCTGAATTCTCCATTATAAGCATGACAGGTTTTCCATCCTTAGATTCAGCTTTAAAAGAAATTTTTAGCAATGAAACTAATGTCTTTGGTCATTATGAACATAGTTTGTTATATCGATTCTTAGTAATTGATCTTCCACATTTTAGTTGGTGTTTAAAAAATGTTGCGGTTAAAAAAACAGAGGTTCAAGTTGAAATTGAGAATGAGTATAAAATAGAATCAGAGAAACCAATTGCTAGAGTTATAGGAATTTTCAATGATAATACTATGAAAACGCAAACTATTACATTTAATAAAAAAGATAAAATTTCAATAGATTTCAAGAAACCGCTTGCTACATGCAAAGTATATCTTTTAGCAAATGCTAATATTGGTTTTTCAGGTTAACAATATTCTAATCAAAACATAGGGAAACTACTTGATTTTCAAGAAAAAAAACAATATATTATTTATAGTTATCAGGAAAAATTCAAAAGTTTGGATAAATTGACTTTGTCAGATATTGAGAACATCATTCTTGATGGAGAAAACGAACAAGTTGAATTCAAACAACAAGATTCTGAAAAATATGGTAAAATAGGATTTGATATCGCTATTATAACAAAACAACTGATTAGTATGGTTAATAATAAGCATCCAGGCATTGCGATTTTAGGTGTTGATGATGAGAGCGAAATAAATGGTGTTAAAGGATTAAAACTAGGAGAACTTATTGATTCTTTCCAAAGTCATATTGATCAAATCTACGAACCTCAATTTTCCATTATCGGAAAAGAATTCTATCCAATTGAAGAGAAACCAAAAGTTCGTATAATAATCCTTACAGTACTATCAGAACACAACAAACTCTATTCTCAGAAAAAGCAAGGAGATTCTCTCTATTTTCCGATAAGAAGAGGTGCTACAACAAGAGGAATGCAATCTAGTGAAATAGAAGAATTTTACTCTAATATAGAAAATGATGAAAATCTGTACAAATTTCGATAAAGATCAATTAAAAAATTGGGAATAATTTAGTTTTTTTCAATATACTGCAAAAGATTGTACGATATTTGTCAATTAGATGTCTTCTTATTTCCTCTTCTTTGTTACAGATAATTTACAATTTCAGTAAGAAGAAGTTTTCAAAGAGTTTGGTTGTTCTTGGAAAGAGATCTTAATTCAACGTCTGCAGTTTTACTATCATATTGTATTGTATTAGAAAGACACGCCATTGTATTCAAGCACTTATAAGTGCTCTCTCAACTAGTAAGTTAAACATCTCAACTAACAAGTTTTCAAAGATTTTATCAATATTTCTACTTATTTACGGTCTGTTTATTAAATCAAAAATCCATTTGTAGGTGAAGAAAATTAAAAGCTCAAACATAAACTTGGAAGTACTCAACAATCTTGATCAATATTTAGAGGAGGCAATCACTCAAAGAAAAGTACCTGCGTTAGGAATTTCAGTAGTTGTTAATAATGAAATCGTCTATGCTAAAGGATTTGGTTATAGAGATGTACAAAAAAAAGAACAAACCACAAAAGATACTATCTTTCCCATTGGTTCATCTTCAAAATCATTTACTTCTACAGCAGTTGCTTTTTTAGTTGAAGAAGGTTTACTTGAGTGGGATAAACCAGTAAGAGAGTTTTGTCCTGAATTTAAATTCAAAGATCCGTATGTAAGTGAAAATGTGACAATACGAGACATTCTAGGTCATAGGACAGGATTACCGGGGCATGATTTCATATGGTATGGATTTGAACCTGATCTTAAGTATATGAACAAAATTCAATATCTCGATGCTAATAAACCATTTCGAACAACCTTTCAATACTGTAATGCGCTCTATTGTGCTACAGCAGAACTGATAGAATACCTAACTGATGAGAATTACTATGATTTTGTTCAAAAAAGGATTTTAAATCCTCTAAGGATGAATAGAACATTTTTCTCAAGAGAAGAAGCCAAGAATGCAGAAGATTATGCAAAATTATATTCTGAAGAAGAGGGGGAAATAGTAGAAACAGCAGATATTGATTTAAAATTTGGTAAAGGATCAGGAAATATAAATTCCTCAGCTGTAGATATGGCTAAATATTTGAGATTTCATTTGAATAAAGGAAAAATGAATGGTAAAAAACTGATTTCTGAAGAAAATTTAATTCAGACTCATTTACCAACAACAATTCAAGAATCAGCTTCGTTGGAAGATATTCTTCCTGATAAGAATTTAGTTCATTTTCCTAGCTATGCTTTAGGCTGGATGTGCGAATCTTATAGAGGTAATAGATTTATTTATCATGCTGGTAGTTATCCAGGTTGTTGTCACGTTGGAGGTTTCTTACCTGATTTGAATATTGGGATTGATATTTTAACTAATACTCTTGAGAGCTTCTTAGGTGCTCTACTACATTACCATATAATTGATAGACTTCTTGGTTATGAACAGATTGATTATGTAGAAGTAGATCAGCAAATTTTTGCATCTATTAAAAGTAATAGAGAGAAACAAGAACAAATGACTGAGGAAGAGAAAAAAGAAATCACTCCTTATTCACATCAACTAGAGGATTATACTGGAAAGTATCATCATCCAGCTTATTCAAATTTAGAGTTTCTTTACGAAGATAGTAAATTAGTTGCAAAATTCGGAATTCATACTTGCGAAGTTAATCATGTTAATCATGATACATTTGCAGTTTTATTAAAGTTGATGCAAACATCTTTCCTAGTTACCTTCGAAACAAATGACAACGGTACAGTCCATGGTCTAAAGATCCAAACAGAACCAACTCTAGCACCAGTCTTCTTCAAGAAAATTTAGAGTTTTTACTAATATAAGTACTATCTAGCAATCAAGAGTGAAAAACCATAAAGAAAAAACTTTATTTTTCTAGAAAAGAAACAGAAGAAAATCTAACATCCAAACGACACTCTTTCCAGCTAGGAATACTCTCTTACTTAAGATGTTTTTAGAACTAAGTATATTATTCTCGTTCTAAGAATAAGGTAGTACTTGCAGTATAATGAAAGAAGACAAATGTATCTCTCACTAAGCAGAGATTCTAGTTGTAGCTTAATCGATTTTTGTGCTAACTTCTAGAAATAGGTTCTTACTCTTCTTTCCTCATAACAATCAACTTTCTCAGAAATGGTTTATAACTCTTCTTCCTCTCTCTTATTGGATTTGAGTTTTCTGGGCATGGAAGCAGGAGAATCAGGTGGATCTCCATCATTTTTCTGGAATGGTGAGGATGCTACATAACCATCGTCTCTTTTTGTATCATTATATATCGAGAAAACTGTTTCTTTGAATCTATCTTTGACTTCTTCAGCTGTTATTTTTACGTTATTTTATTTGTGAGAGACAGAAACACACATGTACTACTTGTCTTACTGTATATACATGACCTCAATTAGTGTTAGGATACCTGATGAAATAAAGGAAAAAATGCAAAAATTAAATCATATTAATTGGAGTGAAAGACTCCGAGAGTTGATTCTTAAGATTATTGAGCAAGAGGAGAATAAGAATCTAGCAAAGGCTCTACTCATGAATGAAGAACTTGTTAAAGAAGCTCCTGAGGGATGGGATTCGACTGAATTGATTAGATACTGGAGAGATAATAGATATGGAAACAAAAGTAATTGATACCAGTGTTTTGATCAAATGGTTTATCAAGGAGATAAAAAGAGAATCCGCTCTTAAGATAAGGGATAGTTATCTTAAAGGAGAGATAAAACTTATTGCTCCAGATCTAATCCTCTATGAATTCTTGAGTGCATTAAAGTATATCAAACAACATAATGAGGAGGAAATGAAGACAATTTTTGAGGTAATCATGAATTATGATATTGATCTTTATTTAATGGATAAAGAGTTAGCTGAGGAAGCAATAGAAATTGCACAAAATAGCGAACTAACAATATATGATTCTGCTTATCTAGCACTAGCAAAACTCAAAGAAGGAAAACTAATTACTGCTGATGAGAAACTTATTAAAAATTGTCCAAAAACTTACAAGAAATATGTGAAAGGATTGTAACATAGGTTTTTGCTCTTCTTAAGACATAACAATCAAATCTCTTTTTGGTTGAACAGAAATTTAGAATTAGAGAAAGTATTTTTATATAAACATATCTTATATTTGATGAAGATTTATGACAATAACTGAATCTACGATTAGCAAAAGGACTGCTTCTTTTCTTAACCTGCTTCGTAAACATCGTAAGGAGATAGAAAAGCAATATCATGTCAGTTATTTAGGAATATTCGGTTCTTACATTAGAGATGAGCAAACAGAATCAAGCGATTTAGATCTTTTAGTTGAATTTTCTGAAACTCCTAGTTTATTCCGATTTATACAATTAGAACACTATCTGAGTGAGTTATTAGGAGTAAATGTTGATTTAGTAATGAAAAGTGCTCTGCGTCCAAAAATTGGTGAACAGATTCTACAAGATGTTATTGGAGTCTGAATTTGATATGAATTTTAAGGTTTACCCAATACTAAACTGATACTAAAAAAGAACATAGTTTATTTTTCGAGATTATTTTCTTGAATTACTTATATGCGTCTCTTCTTAAACTAATTTCACCAATGTAGATTGCATGCTGATTGAAATCTACTTTGTAAATCAGCCGATATTTACCTAGTCTAATTCGATAGACATCGGTATGTCCTTGCAACTTTACAATGTTATATCCTTGAGGAAAAAAAGACATAGTAAATTCATCTAGAAGTTTCTTGATTTGTGATAAAATAGGTTCTTTGATGTTTTGGAGTTGTTTCTTAGCTTTTTTAGAGATTCTTACTTCTAGCATCTAGTCAAGCTCCTTTCTCACATCCTCCCAAGATTCCCATTCACCTGATTCTATTTCTTTTTCTAACTCTTTGATAGCCTTTTTTTCTTCATCTGTTGGCTTAGCTTCAGGTATAAGTTTAGCTTTGAGCAGATCTATATCTCCTCGAAGCATGATAATCGCTTGATAAATCTTTTCGAGCATCTCAGTTGTTTGGCTCATATTTCTCAAGATATATAATTAGTAAATACTCTTAACTTTTTCTTTTTCACAGCTAATCGAAAATTATTCTTTGTTCGTTTTATTTCATTTGGATTAACTTTTAGAATTTTTTATGAGCAATAATTTCATTAGCTTGTTCAATTAGAGTCATAACTTCGTATCTTGAGGATCATAATGTTCAGTATGTCATAGTTGGAGGATTAGCGGTTAATGCTATTGGAAGAACTAGAATGACCATGGACTTAGACATAATCATAGAACATAAGAAATTGAATAAACAAGATTTCGTACAATCTCTCTCTCAAAATGGATTTGATATTACTTTGTCTGATTTAGAAGGACTTGAAGAGAAGTCTCATTGTACATTCTATCCAAAAAACAGCTCCTTTAGAATAGATCTGAAAGGGAATTACACTGAATTGGAAACTGAAAGCATAGAAATGTCAATTAGAACAAGATATGACAGTATTGACATACAAATTGATAATCCGATTAACTTTATTCTATACAAACTAAAATTTGGTTCAGAACAAGATATAGAAGATGCATATGCTGTTTATGCTCACAACAATGATAGTCTAGAAGATGAGGAAATAATAAAGCGCTCTAAAATTATTGGAGTAGAAGAAGAAATTAGAAATTTTCTTGAGAAAGCAAATGAATTCATAAAGCAAGAAAAAAATGCTTGAAGAAGCATTAATAGCAAGAAATGGGTCGAAATACTCCTCGTTCTTGGAAGGATATCCTCTTTGCATAGTAATGAAAACGCAGTATTACAT
>CAZJUB010000100.1:0-9084 GCA_964549075.1 uncultured archaeon
CTTTAACAGGATAACCTCTGTGTTCATTGCGTCCTCCAGGACCATAATAATCTCCACTTTGAACATTAGGGTCAACAGCTGCACGAATAGTAGGAAGAGCTCCTTTAGCTGCACTTTGCATGAACAGACCAAATAATCCCTTTAAAACTGGTGCAAACCAACCCATCATATGGTCTGCTAGGCTGGTATTTGCCATCCCTGGGTGAGCTGCAACAGCAATTACGTTAGCATTGTCAGCTTTTAATCTTCTATCCAATTCATAGGTAAATAATAAATTAGCTAATTTGGAATTTCCATAAGCTTTCGTCCTTGAGTATCCTTCTCCATCTTCAAACATAAAATTCTTGAAATCGATATCTCCGAATTTGTGTCCGTTACTGCTTACATTGACAATTCTCGCTCCATCTGTTTTGATAATTAAGTCATATAACAATCCAGTAAGAGCAAAATGCCCTAGGTGATTTGTACCCATCTGACTTTCAAATCCATCTTCTGTTGTTTGATAGGGCACCATCATGATTCCCGCATTATTGACTAAAATATCTAGACGATCATATTTTTCCTTGAATTCAGTGGCAAATTTGTGTATTGAATCTAAACTTGTTAAATCAAGTTTCATTATCTCTACCTGTGCATTTGGTTGCTTTTTTAGAATTTTAGCAAGAGTTTTTTTTGCTTTATCCATATTGCGACATGCAAGGATAATCGTTGCCCCTTTTTGAGCAAATACTTTAGCATCTTCAAAACCAAGACCTGAAGTAGCTCCAGTGATTACAATTACTTTCCCAGTAAGATCGGGAACATTTGATACAGTCCATTTTTCACTCATTTGTTCCTCATTTAGTAATTAAAAAGCAGAATTAAAAAGTTGAGGAATATACAATTTTTCTAGAAGTTTTTTACGAAATTGTAATAAATCTCGCATGATCTTTTTTCAACTACTTTCTAATGTGATTTTACTTTTCTTCAGATGTTAAACCAGCAGATCCTCCACTAGTTGGTATAAGTTTAGCGCTGGTTTTCAACATTTCAAATGAGCTTTCTTCTGGGTAATCTGATCCTGTTAACCCCTTTCCTTTAGAATAAAACCAGCCTATAAGAATCGTAATTGTTAGCACTACTGAACTTGCTAATAAAACCCACATAGGGAGGACATATTCAGCTATAAGTGAGACTATCCCCATTCCAACTAATTGAGCCACACCCTGTAATAATTGTTGAGTGCCAAAAACTCTTCCTTGCAACTCATATGGGACAGATTCTTGTATTAAAGTTGAAGCAGGTACGTTTATACATACAGACATTATTCCATAACCAAACATAATAATTGCCATAACATAGAGATTTCTCACTATTGAGAAAATATACATTGATACAGCGATTGAAGCAAAAGTTATGTTTAATACCAAAATTTTTCGTTTAATCTTACCTATTCTCATAAATATTAAAGCTGTAATAATCCCTGATGCTCCCATTAACGCTTGTAAGATCCCATACCATTCTTGTCCTACATTCATTTCACCTTGCAAGATTACAATAAATAACACATTAACTGCTCCAAATCCAAAAGTAATGAATGAAAATACTACAAGCATATAAGAAATTTTAGGATATTCTCGTATTGTTCGATATCCTGCAACTATATCATCTCCAAAACTTTTCAACTCTTGTTTTATACTCTGATTCTTTTCTCGTATAACTTCAGGAGGTTTTCTTCCTATAATGAAGATGATACCAATAAGCACTCCTGATACAGCAAATGTTGTTGCATCAAAGATAAAGCTTAGCAAATAACTTCGAGCTGCTAAAAATCCCGCTAATACAAATCCAATAATTGTTGCTATTTGAAAAACTGAAGATCCAACTGAGTTAGCTATCAAGAGGTTCTTTTTTCTAACTATCAATCGTGTGTAAGCGTTTCTTGATGGGAAGAAGAATGCTGCAGACGCTGAATTAATGAAACAGAGAACGAATAGTGGCCAGAGAACATGAAGATAGTTGGGAACAGTTGCTTGGAAAGATAATGAGCTAATAACTGACGGATGACCTAATGTAAGAGTCAACAAAGTCAGCTGATTTTTGAAAAGATAAACAATTACAAATCCCACAGAAGCAATTGCACTAATTATGTTGGATATAAACATAAGTTTACGCTGATCAAAACGGTCAGCTAGAACACCTGCTAGTGGAGCTAAGATGACAAATGGTAATAACCATACAATTCCAAGAATACCCATTAACAGAGGGCTAGCTGTAAGTTGAAATATAAGAAATTCTATTGCTAAACCTGAAATTGACCTACCGATATTTTCTATGAATTGAGCAGCGAATAAAACCATAAAAGTAGCATTTGTTAGAACTTGTTTTACTGAAGGTTTATTATCTTCTAAGAGTTTATTTTTGATTTGTGAATCTACAGTAGCAAATATCTTATCACTGTCAGTCATGGTTTTTTCAGCTCTAAAGTGACTAAGTCAATCTTGTGTTTGTTTGATACTGTTGTTTATATTTATTTGCATTAGAATTTGGTTTCATGGCAGAACCCATTAGTTTAGTGATGAAAAACTATAGCTTAAAAAGATTATATCAATGTCTGAATAGGATAATATCTGATAAATATGGATTCAAATATTCAGTATGGTATAGGTTTAATACAATTCAAAGAGTTTGCAGATCCCAATCTTGTAGTTGAATTTGCTATCGAAGCTGAACAAGCAGGTTGGGATGGGTTTTTTCTGTGTGATCATCTTCTTTTTGAAAAAAACGAAATTCAACCTATTGGAGAAGTGTGGGTTTTATTGAGCGCAATTGCTGCGAGAACTTCAAGCATTAAAATTGGAACATATGTATCTCCACTTACACGATATACCCCTTGGCAATTTGCAAAAATGACAGCAACTTTAGATATTCTATCTAATGGAAGGTTAATGTTAGGTTTAGGAATTGGTGGTCCTAAAGATGAATTTGAAACATTTGGAGAAGAGTATGATGCTAAAGTGTTAGCTGAAAAATTGGAAGAAGAACTAGTCATTATTCAAGGTCTATGGACCGGAGAACCTTTTTCTTTTTCAGGGAAATATTTTGAAATTGATGATGCAATTTTTCTACCAAAACCAATCCAATCCCCAAGAATACCTCTACTTTTAGGAGGTATGTGGCCTGCTAAGAAACCATTTGTTAGAGCTGCTCAATTTGATGGAGCACTACCTATTCACAAAAATTTTCCTCAAGATTTGACACCAGATGAAATACGTGACATTATAAAAGTGATTAATAGTAATCGTAAAGAAAAGGATAAATTTGAAATCATAGTTTCAGGAACTGGTTTCTTTGCACCTGAACATAGAAAGGAAGTTGTACAATCATATATTGATGCTGGTATAACTTGGTGGTTAGAACACGTCAATACCTTAATGCAACCATCAGTTGAAGAGATGAGAAAAATTGTAAAACAAGGTCCTCCACGACCTTAATCTTTCTTTCAATTCCTTCAAATCATTTGCATAACTATAAAAGTATCTATGCTCTCTAACCAGTTACAAATCAGGTAGGTTTTATAAAATTGAGTTTTTTTAAGTCCAAGAAATTTATTGCTGGAACTATTATTTTAGTTGCACTTACTGTTACTTTATTAGTTATCCCCTATCCTCCAATTAGACCTAGAACTATTCCTATCGATGATTACACTTATGCCATCGATTTTACTAAATATGAGCTGAGTAGATTGCAGAAAAAAGAAAAACTGCCTTGTACAGCTGTTAGCTTAATTGTAGGTAACGAAACAATCTATCAAGAAGTGGTTGGTTTATCTAATATTGAAGAAAATATAGAAGCAGATTTAAGCACTATATTCAAAATGGGTTCGATTTCTAAACTGTTTACTGCTATTGAGATTATGCGTCTATACGAAGAAGGTTTGGTAGATTTAGACGTCCCAATAACTACATATCTCCCCGATTTTGAAATCAATAGTCGTTTCAATGATTCAGATCCAATAACAATTCGAAATATTTTGGCACATCGGTCTGGGCTTCCTAGAAATCACAATTTACCTCAATGGGCATGGGATAATAATACATATGTTCTCAGAGATATGGTTGCTTCGTTGAAAGAATCATACGTTGCTTATCCTGCTAATCAACAATTTAAATACTCAAATATAGGATTTACCATTCTAGGACGAATTATTGAGGTAGTAACTGGAGAATGGTTCGCATTTCGCATGAGGGATTCTCTCCTGCATCCTATAGGAATGACTTCAAGTGGTTTTATTTCCTCTTTAATACCAAGTTCAAGTAAAATAGCTGTAGGATACTTTAGAGAAGGTAGAAATAATATCCCTTACAATCAATTCGATATAATTGATATGGCTTCTGGTGGTATGTATTCTACGATTGAAGATATGAATGATTTTGCAAAGTTCATCATTAATCGAGGTAAAGTAGACGGAATCAATCTAATTAATGATACAACATTATCGATGATGTATGAATCAAATTTTTCCAAACCTTCAGATCCACAACAAATAGGCATGAGTTTCTTTGTGGACAGATCATACCTACCAAACAACGAACTTGCAGTATTTCATGCTGGAACTAATCAAGGAACAATCTCAATAATAGCTTTCGCTCCTGAACAACAACTTGCAGTGATATTAATCTCCAATTCAGAAGCATTTGAGGATGACTCAAAATATCTTGCTATGGAAATTCTAGAAATCATGCATGAGACTAAAACTGGAATAAAGAAACAGAAAGTAAGTTATGAAAAACAAGATGTTAATGTTGAAATTCTTCAGAATTACATAGGTAAATATGCTATAGAAGGAGATATAGCAAATGTCTATTTATCTTGGTCTAAACTCAAAATAAAATATATGGATTATACTCTCAGATTAAAACCAATAAATGGTACTACATTTATCGCAGATCATTGGTTAATTGATATAGGAGATATCAAGGTGAAATTCTTTACGGATTTTCTTATTTTATCTATAGAAGGATTGCACAATCCTATATGTCCTATTTATTCTCCTAATGAAGAATTGATAGATTATTGGTTATCTTATCTTGGGAACTATCAAGCTTGGCAAAGACATTACTCCCTCTACACTGGTGAAGAAGTTCCTGATTCCATTCAGTTATATTATGAGGAAGGAGTCCTTCAATTATCTTGGTCTAACTTTATCCTTCAACCTATAAGTCAAACAGAATTAATTATACTAAGTGGTCCATTTGAAGGAGAATTGATGTTTAGAGATACTAATACTAACTTCATATATTGGCAGAATAGAGTGTTTAAACCATTAATGTAAAAGGCATGAATTAAATCTTTTTTAGATTTTTTAGCTAATCCATAATACAACGTATTTACAATATTAAGGAATTAATGGAAACAATAGCATTTTAAATTATCCTTTTTCTCCCTCTTTATGGCTGATTATTCAATCGTAACTCGCACTTTTGGAATGGATTTTATTTACTTAGATCTAATATTCCTTGCTCTTTGGATCGGTTTTTTAACTTACAAACGTTATTGGAAACCAATAGTTTGGGGAATAATTGGCTGGTTAGTGTACCTTCTAACTGATTTTTATATCTGGTATACTGTGATGCATAGTAGAACATATACAGGTCCTGTCAATCCTAACTTATTCTTTCTCTGGTTTTGTTTCTCTCCCGGTTTTGTTCAATTCTCTTATGTTGCTTTAATGCTTGAAAAGAGAAACTGGAGAGATATTTGGTTATCTACACTTATTTTTTATGTTGGATGGACTTTTGTGAGTGTAGGATCGCAATTAATCCCTTGGGATGATAGAATAATAGAAGTAGCAAGAAATATGAACGAAGCAAGACAACGGTTGACTTTTGGATTGATGACAATTGGTAATTTGATTATTGCTTTCATACTTTACTATTTTAAGAAAATCCGTCTTCAAGATATATTGTATTTGTTTGTAGTAGGAACACTAGTTGAGTTCTGTCTTGAGTTCACCCTTGCAATCTCAGGAATCCGTCTTGGACAAGAAACATGGAGTTTTCTGCTGATGGTTGTCAATACATTGATCGAATTTAATATGGGTATAGTTTTGATGTATATTGTTCTCTCATTAATATTTAACATACGGAATAGACCTATTTTCAAGGAAATGCTTGGTTGGAAGGATTTCAAATATATTAAAACAGATTATAATCTCGTAAGGGAGATTGTAAAGAAGAACAAAAATTTAGACGAATTATATGCAGCTGGTAAAATCCGATATTCAAGAATAAAGTTAGAAGCTGATATTGAATATTTAAAAGCTAAAAACTAGATTCTGCAAGTTGACTATAAAAAATGCTCTAGAATAGCTTTCTAAGCTTAACAGCAAATTTTTGAAGGAAATAATTTTTAATTTCTAAAAAATTTAGGAGGACCTAAAAACAAAGGAAGAAGTTCTCCTATAGAATTCAAGGTTACATCCGGTTCTAATTTCCTTATACTTTCTTTTGTATATTTACCATTAACACCTAAAATAGCTACAGTTTTCGTTCCTGCAAGTTTTCCAGCTTGGATGTCTTGTGGAAAGTCACCTATCATTGCACAAGTTTCAGGCTTTTTGTGTAACTTTTCACAAGCATGCAAAATAGGTTCAGGATAAGGTTTAATCTTTTTTACAGTATTTCTAGTTACAAGGACATCAAATTTATTTAGGATGTCGATTTTAGTTTTTGCTCTAGCAACAGTCTTATCTCCAGCACTTGTAACCAAAGCTAATTTATAATCTCTATTACGTAAAGTTTCAAGAACTTCCTTGACTCCTTCAAGTGGAATAAGTTCTTTGAACGCAAGGGGATCCCTTCTTACTAATCGTATTGCTTTTATTATGTCTCTAAAAGTCATCTTTGTATCTTTTTTTGCTTTCAGAAACATGCTTATTTTGAGAAGTTTGTTTCTTCCCATTTCTGTTTGCATAACTCTAGTTAAAATTGTTTCAAGAGCTTTTTGTTTAACTTTTGGATCTAAATCAGGTTTCATCTTATCTATAGCTCGAAAGAAAGGCATCCACCATCTAGTACCTAGATCAGTAAGAGTACCGTCCAAATCGAATAGAAGTGAATCAACAACCTGAAACGATTTCATCTTAGGTTTGGTTTTTTAAGTTTTTTAAAAAGCCTATCCATTCTAACAATTTTATATTATTGGATTTTCTTTTTTCTAAATATAGAAATATTAAGATTTGAAACTTATTTCATGTCTTAAAGTAATATTTTCTGAGGAATTTCCTATGTGTAAAATAATCTTACCTTCGTCAATTTTCCAGTTTTTGCTTTCTAAATCGTAAAATGCTAAATCCTTAGCCTTTACTGTAATCTTAGCTTCTTTTTTTTGACTAGGTTTGAGATGAATTTTCTGGAAACCTACTAGTTCTTTTACAGGTCTGTCAATTGATGGTTTTAAAGCTTGAGCATAAACCTGTACTACTTCACTTCCTTCACGTTTTCCAGTATTTTCAACTTTGACAGTAAGTTGGAGTTTATCTTTCAAAGAAATCAGTACATCTTTGTCACACTTGATGTTTTCCAATTCAAAGGATGTATAAGATAATCCATAACCAAATGGGAAGAGTGGTTTGATTTGCTCTTTCTCAAAATATCTATATCCAACGTAAATTCCCTCCTTATAATAGACTTGTAGATCTTCTCCTGGATAAGTTCTAGTTGATTTGTGCGCTGGAGAGTCTTCTAATTTTTTGGGAAAAGTCCAAGGAAGTTTTCCTGAAGGGTTAACATCACCAAAAAGAACATTTGCAATGGCTCTTCCTCCTTCCATAGCTGGATACCATGCTTCTAGAACTGCTGGGATATTGTCCAACCATTCTCCCATTGATATTGGATTGGCGTTAATCAGAATTACGACTGTGTTTGGATTATTTTTAACTGTCTCATTAATAAGATCAATTTGACTTTCTGAAAGACCAAGTTGTAATCTATCCATTTTCTCTGATTCATTTCCATGCTCTTCTTTGAGCTCTGTGAACTCATCACTCATTAACTTAATCGGTGAATCATGATTTAATCCCATGAAAAGGAGAGCTACATCAGCTGTTGCAGGTTCTGTTGTTAACTGTACTTTTAATTTGCATTTCTCTTTTAATCCTTTTAGAGGCGTGATTTCATAAGGTGGAGTTACCGATGCTGCCCCACCTCTTAAAAATCCATAGAGTTTTTTATCTAAATTAGGTCCTAATACTGCAATTTTACTAATCTCTTCTATATTTATAGGAAGTAAATTATTATCATTCTTTAGAAGAACTATTCCCTCTTCAGACATTTTTCGAGCAAGATCTTGATGTTTCTTAGTGTTTCTCTCACCTTTAGGCAGCTTGTTTTTATCTTCAAACATGCCTACTTTAGCATATACACGAAGCAGTCTTCTTATTAATTCATCAATGTCTTTTTCACTAATCTTACCTGAATCAAATTCCTGTCTCAAAGTGTCTTTTTCATAAAGAAATGGAACGGGCATTTCAAGAGTTAATCCTGCTTTTATTGCTTCAACAGTTGTTGGTTGCTCTGGTTCGCCTTTTTCAACATCTCGAGGTTCAGAAGCCCACCAATCAGTCATTACAAAACCATTGAATCCCCATTTCTCGAATAAAGTAGATTTAAGGAGTTTAGAACTACCGTGAACATATTCTCCATTTACTTGGTTATATGAAGTCATTATAGTCCATGGATCTGCTTCTTCTACTGTTTCTTTAAAAGCCCTCAAATAAATCTCATGAAGAGTCCTTTCATCTACATTTACATTAATAATATAACGATTTATTTCTTGATTATTCGCGACATAATGTTTAGGACAAGCTGCAATCCTCTGACTCTGAATTCCTTTAACGAAAGGTATGGAAATCTCTTTTGTCAGATGAGGATCTTCACTAAAATATTCATAAGTTCGACCATTAAATGGTGTGCGACCTATATTTATTCCTGGTCCAAGAACACACAAGCGATTGATAGCCCTTGCTTCTTCTGCAATTGCCTTTCCACATTCAAATGATAGTTCTCTATTCCAAGAAGCAGCCAAATTTATTGCTGCAGCCAG
>CAZJUB010000101.1:0-9019 GCA_964549075.1 uncultured archaeon
GCGTGTATTGGCTCTAATAGAACTCGAAGGACTTCTAAAGTGTTTAAAATCTCATCCATAACTATTGTTGGTTTGAAATATAAAACATTCAAAACTATTTCTTTTTCAATACTACCAACTATTTTAGTCAAATTAATTATTTCTCTTTCTATCTTGGAAATATCATTTCGTGATTGAGAAACATCTTTTGTGAAATATTCTCTTATTTCTTCAAGAATCTCGCAAAACATATTTTCTTCAATAACATATATTAGCTGCTTAGAGTTAGAATTTAGATTTATTTCATGTACCAAACTACTTAGAAGATGATAGATTTTCAGAATTTTATTGAATAATTTTGTATTTTCTTTATGATTTTCTGCTAATTTGCTAGTAATATCATTTATTTTTTCAAGGTGGGTAGAAATTTGTTCAAATTCATACGAAGTGATGACATCATCTTCTAGCATCGAATCAATTTGCCATCCGTAATTAGTACATTCCAACACTTTATCTTCTAAATTTTTAAGTTTAGTCGATTCATCTAAAAAAAGTGAAAAGTTCTCCTCTCTAAAGTTTTTAGCAATTTCCTTCATTTTTTTAAGTTTATCAAATCTTTCTTTCAAAGGATTATTCTCAGAATATTCTTTATTCATTGAATCCCCTATTTTATACCAAATAAAGATAGTATACCGCCTGATTAAAACCTTTGTATTCAAAAAAAATAAAAGAAAGAAGTTCCTAAGAGAAGGTCTCAATTAGTGCATGATACACAATATTGGCATAATCGATGACTTCCTGTTTCTCAGTATATTCATCTGTTACATGTAATTGATTAAGCTTTCCAGGCCCCATTATAAGAAAGGGGACATTATATTTAGGTATAAGCATCGCACCATCAGTTCCATAATTTAATCCTATTACTCTGTCTTTACCCAGATCTGTTGCTTTTTGTTTCAAAAATTTAACAATTTCGTTTTCTTGGTTTAGCTCTATTGTAGGTATCTCGTGAATTATTTCAATTTCAGCTCTTGATGGTCCTTGCTTATTAAAATCATCAATAAGCGCTTCTATCTTATTTTTCACTTCATTTCGTAATTTATCCGAAACCAATCTGTAATCACATCTAAACTCACAATATTCAGGAACTACATTAATTAAGGTTCCACCTGTAATCTTTCCTATATTAAGAGTTGATTTACCCATAATTTTGTGGGTAAATTCTGGTATAACTTCTCTCATTTTTGGTATCAAAGTGACTGCACCTTCAATAGCACTAACTCCTAAGTGTGGTGTTGAACCATGTGCAGAGGTTCCAAAAACTTTGATTTTGATCCATAAAGTTCCTTTTTCAGCTACTCCAGCTTGTAATTCTGTAGGTTCTCCGACAAGAACAAATTCACAACCTTCCATAATTCCATCTTCTTTTGCTGCTTTTGCACCGTCCATTCCAATTTCCTCATCAGAAGTTCCAAGGAAAATTATCCTTTTCTTCAATTTGATATTGTTCTTCTTCAACGCTATCAAGACAGCTATAAGTGCTGCATCAGCTCCTTTCATATCTGTAGCCCCTCTTCCATAGATTTTTCCTTCATATTCTTTTGCAGCAAATGGTGGATATTGCCATTTTGTTTGATCTCCTGAGGGAACTGTGTCTAAATGACCTGTTAGTATTACTGTTCCGTCTCCTTCCCCATAATATGCAATTATATTAGCTCTATCTTCAGCATACTTTTGAATTTTTATTTCAATTCCATTTGTTTGAAAAATATTTTTTATGTATTCTATAGCTTCAAGTGTATTTCCAGGAGGATTTTCTGTTTTGATTTGTATCAGTTTTTTTAGAATGGGAATAACATCTTTTTCAGTAATCATCTTATCTCTACAGTACTTTGACTTTGATTTATTTTTAACTTTTCACATCCATTCTAAAACTACTTTTTCAACAAAGTTTTTTAGAATATTAAACATGAACTAAATATAAGGAGCTGATAAAACAGTGGAAGAAAAACAAGAAATACGTAATTATCTATCTGATCCAACTCGGAGAATGGTTTTATCCCAAATAATTTCCTTTTCAAAAGCTGTTTCAGCTTCTGAGTTGTTGGATAAATTACCTATAAAGAATAGGAGTACAGTCTATAACATACTAGATCGTTTGACAGAACTTAAGCTTATAAAGAGGCAAGAAATTAAATTCGGTGGATCAGATAGAGTATTCTATTCTCCAAACCATGATTTGATCTCAAGTGATTATTTTAGAAGTTTATTGCAAGAGTTTGGGGATTTGGAGAAACCTCCTATTTTGAACTTAGATTTTACATATACTTGGAATGATTTTCCAGAGTGTTTAATTGTAGGTGACACTTTAAGGTTAACAATAGTTTTTGGTTCTTGGATGACTGAAGCCGCAAGTACGATAGATGCTCTTTATGTTCCAGAGATTTCCCAGATGTTAACCTATTGGGCAAACAAAAACAAAAAAATTCCTATAGACAACATATTCATTGATTCATTATTAGATTACCAAGCAAATCATTCAAAAAATGAAAATATGTTAGTTGTTGGTTCTGGTGCAGTAAATAGAATTACTTCTGAAATTATGAGTTTATATGATGAAAATCTTCCTATTAAATTTCTCACTCCTTCAAGTAAGAATATTCACAGTTCTCTAACTGATATAACTTATAGTGAAGAATCTCCTGTAGGATTATTAACTGGTATCATTGCTCTTCTTCCTAATCCTTGGGATAAATCTAAAGTAGTTATTTTATGTGCTGGTTCTAAGAATGTTGGAACCCAGGCATCTCTGAAAGCAATACTTGATAATATAAAATCCTGCATTCAAATGAAAGAGAGAATAATCTCTAATCATAGTAAATTTACTGAAATACCTATAAGAATTGTTCAAGCAGAAGGAGAAGAACTCCTAACAAAAATGATACAACAAAAAAGTCCAAAGATTCGCTCTTACAGTTTTATAGAATAATCTTATTTGGGAATTATAGACGCGTTTTTGTCAAAATTTAATAGTTTGAAATTTTTTGGTCTAAAGGCTAAATAAGAATAGATTCCAATAGCTATAAACACAGCTGCAACAAAATATGAAACAATCGTAGCATAAGAATCACGTTGTGTAGAGGGTCCTAGATATATAAAAAAGTTTGATATAGGTTTGTAAACAAAGAAAATTAAAATTGTAAGACTGACCGCAAATATAGAAGAAATAGAAATTGTAATTGCTTTTTTCCTCTTATACAATTTAGATATTTTACTAATACTTAAGTAAAGAACAAAACCTAAAATTACTAAGAAGATTATTGTGTAAGCTATTATAATGTGTATATCGCTCAAGTTGATATTGCTTTTATCTACAGCTAAAGCATCTGTTATTGGTCCAGTTATTATAGTACCTCCCAATCCCCAAGAAAGATAAAATGTAGCATTAAAATATCCCATCATTCTTCCACGCTGTTTTACGGGAACAACTCTGTTCACCATAGAATAAGCTGTTGTTTGAATCCAGACTCTTGATGTACCTTTTAAAACCATGTAAATAAAGAAAATTGCAATATGAGGTGCAAAAGGAAGAGCTATCGTTCCTAAAAAGACACAGAGAAACCCTACAAGAAGCATTTTTGCATCTCCAAATCTCGTTGTTAAAAATCCTATCAAAAGACCTGCAAGGATCATAGCAATACTACTAGTGTTTCTTAATTGTGCTACAACTATATCTGATGCTTTAAATGTTGTAGGGAGTCTTACGTAAATCTGTATCATTTGATTAATGCTATTCCCACCAATGTTTACAATTGCTAAAATGACTAAAAGCCAGATGAAGAGTTTTATGGGCCAGTTAGCTTTACCTTTGTTATTTCCCTCCTTAATACTCTTTAACTCAGTGCTTTGTTCAGTGTTTATCTCGTTCTCGAAATAGTTCTCATCTAATTCAGCATAAGACTCTGGAATCAAAAATAATGCCACGATACTAAAAATCATTATTCCTGAAGAAATGTAAAATAAATACCCTTTCCAAAAACCTAATCCATCTAAATAAAGAAAACCACTTGCTGTCACTCCCAAAACATTGCCAATTCCTCCTACAAATTGAAGTAATCCCATAATTTTACTTCTTTCAGAATCTTGGGTTAGATCTGCAATTAAAGTGGTCCAACCTAGATTACTACTGCTCCATCCTGCTTCAATGATAGTGAAACCAATGATAATTGTATAAGCAGCTATTCTCAACCAATTAGTTCCAATATTTCTATTTGTACTATATGATGCTAAATGAGAAAAACTGTAAGCAAGGTTGCTTATATTAAATCGTGATCCTAGATAAACATGAACCCAAAAAACGATTAGATATCCAATAGCTGCATAAGATTCTCCAAAGATTATCAGTAATCTTCTTTTCTTAAATCTATCAGAAATCCTTCCCCATAAACCTGATTGAGCTGCAATATTTGCTATCATAGGTAGAGTCGCAAATAGTGTCATTTCTGTGTAGGAGACTTTTAAAAACTCAAAAAGATAGATGCTGAGAAAGAAATAGAAAATCCCACGTCTAAATTGTGCAAGTATCTGAAAGATTGATAAACTTGCAAAATGCTTTCTTCTCATTTTCTATCCTCCTTTTAGCAATTTCATCACAGAACATTAATAATTTGTTTCAAAAAAAATAGAAACGGAATATTAAGATTGTGTTTGGTTCTCTTATCGCTTGTTTCTATTTTCAGCTCATTAAAAAATTTTTTATAGACCTGCAGAAAGAATCTATTGAGGACAATGTTAGGTGAATATGAAACAATTATATAGCGGTTTTTTAATGTCCCTACTGTTAAGTAGAAACGCTGTCCTCTTGAGAAAATGGAATAATATTTTACAGGTGAGTATATGATTAAACTAGAATTACCAGATGGAAATATGTTGGAAGTACAAAAGAACTGTACTATCTTTGATGTAGCACAACAGATAGGACCAGGATTAGCAAAAGCAGCTATTGCAGCGAAATTTAATGGTAAATTGGTCGATTTATTCTTTAAAATTACAGACGATGGTAAGCTTGAAATAATTACAGATAAATCAGAAGAAGCTCTAGATGTTCTTAACCATAGTGCTGCCCATATTATGGCTAGTGCTGTTGTTGATTTGTTTCCAGATGCTAAACCCACTATAGGTCCAAGTATTGAACCCGTGGGTTTCTATTATGATTTTTATGTAAAAGAACCTTTCACTCAAGAGGATTTAGAAAGAATACAAAAGAGAGTAGATGAAATAATCCAAGAGAATTCTAAATTCGAACGAGAAGAGATGACTTTGAAAGAAGCTATCGAGTACTATAAGACTAAAGACAAGAATAAATTCAAAGTAGAGATTCTAGAAGAACTAGAAGAAACAGAAGCAGATAAAGTTTCTTTCTATTCACACGGTGATGGTATGTTTAAAGATCTTTGTAGAGGTCCCCATATTCCATCGACTGGTCGAGTTAAAGGAATCAAAATCTTGAATGCTTCTTCAGCTTTTTGGAGAGGTGATGCTAACAATGAATCTTTACAGAGAGTCTATGGGGTGGCATTCTTTGACGCTAAACAACTAAGGAAACATCTTAATATGATTGAGGAAGCAAAGAAAAGAGATCATAGAATACTTGGACCACAACTAGATTTATTTGGAACAGCAGATGAATGGGGACCAGGAATGCCATTAATTTATCCTAAAGGCACGATAATCTTGGAAATTTTAAAAGACTTCTGGATCAAAGAACACAGAAAAGCTGGATATGAAATTGTTCAGACTCCCCATATATACAAAGATATTGTGTGGAAGACCAGTGGTCATACTGAATACTTCATTGAAAACATGTTCCCTGTGGACCTTAAAGGAGAAAGATGGTTTGTTAAACCAATGAATTGCCCAGGACACATGATGATTTATAATAGAAAAGCATACTCATATCGTGAATTACCTGCTCGATTAGGAGAAATGGGTACAGTTTATCGTAATGAGTTATCTGGAGCGTTACATGGTCTTTTCAGAATAAGAAGTATAACTCAAGATGATGCACATCTCTTCATGTTACCAGATCAACTTGAGGATGAAATAGTTGGTGTTATTCAGATGGTAGAGCATTTCTACAAAGCTTTTGGTTTTCAAAAATGGGAATATTTCGTTAGTACTAAACCAGAAAAAGCTATTGGAGATGATGCTGGTTGGGAACATGCAACTAAGGCATTAATGAATTCTCTGGAAAGAGTTGGTCTCAAATACAAAATCAAAGAAGGAGATGGTGCATTCTATGGACCAAAAATAGATGTTGATGTTAGAGATGCTATTGGTAGACGATGGCAGCTAGCAACTATTCAAGTTGATTTCAATCAACCAGAAAGATTTGACATAAATTATTTAGGAGAAGATGGACAGAAACATCGACCTTTAATGATTCACAGAGTTATATATGGTTGTATGGAGAGGTTTTTAGCTATACTTGTAGAGCATCATGCTGGAAAAATGCCAATTTGGTTAAGTCCAGTCCAAGCTGTAATTATTCCCATAACTGATTCCCATACTGAATATGCAAAGAAAGTAGCTGATAAATTAGTAGCTGCAGGAATAAGAGCTGAAGCAGATTTAAGTGCAGAAAGAATGGAATATAAGATACGACATGCTACTATGCAAAAAGTTCCTTATATTATCAATGTTGGTGATAAGGAAATTGAAGCTGAAACTATTGCAGTTAGGAATGCCAGATCCAAAGATAATAAAGTTGAATATGGAGTGAAAATTCCAGATTTCATAAAACTAGTAGAATTACAAAATAAGAATCATGAATGATACTACCATTCATACTTTTTTTAAATACCTTAAGTAAAAAGAAAAATTATTTTCCATTTTGTAGTTTTTCGAATTCTTCTTCAATATGTGCAATTTTGATTCCGAGTGTATCCATTAATTGGAAGCACCAACCTAGCCAAACATTAACGAAACCTTTAGCTCCTGCATCAACTACTCCAGCTTCTTTAAGAACTGGAAGAAGATTCGGTGTGTTTTCAAGAGATTTAACAGCTCTTTTATATGTTTCAGTTATCATTTCAGTCCAATCGCCACCATTAGAAGCGATTTCTTTTGCTTTTTCTGCTGTATCTTTGATAACTGTGAGTATTGTTCCTTCAGTTGGATGAAGAACTGCGTCATAAGACCATTCAGAACCTGCTTCTAAAGCCTTTGCAAATTCTTCAATTCCTACTTCCTCATGTTCCTCAATTTCGGCACTAAAACCTTGGAAAAATTGTGAAATAATTACTCCCGAATTTCCTTTTGCACCTAAGAAACTCCCTTTTGTTATCAATTGAGCAGCTTCTTGTATGGTATTAGGATCGATCTCATCAAACTGTTCAACAACAGTTCTTATTGTTAAAAATAAATTCACTCCAGTGTCTCCATCAGGTATGGGGAAAACATTGATTGCATTAATCTCTTCTTTGGTTTGCTCCAAATTATGAGCTGCTGTAATCATCATTTTCTTAAGAGTAACTCCATCAATTTTAGAGTTAGGTACCATCATCTTTATTATTTCACCTTTTAGTGCTTTCAGATTATTGCAATATTCTTGAGCCCGATGAAGTATTTAATACTTCCGTACTTTTATGATCATATAATATCTGTTTTTTGAAATTATAATTTTGCTCTTGTGTAATTGCCAATGAACCTTTTAAAAATCTATCCATTAGGCAATATTATATGGGCATAAAACATTAGAATTTTGAAGAATCAAGCGAAATTAGAGAAAATAAGAAACAAGTACTTTTTCCTATTCTAGGTATAAAGCTGGTTTCATTGGTCTAGCTTTTTGTGCCTTATTTTGCGGATCATAAATGTCCTTGTTTCCTGCGATATGTACATTAATTTCTGCGTTTACATATGTTCTACTGATGAATTCTTTATACCCATTTATGGCGTTCTTTTGTTCTTCGGAAGATAACATCTCAATTCTGAAAATTGATGGATCCTTAAGCATCTGCTTAGTTTCATCAGCAATCTCTTTCATATGCATATTTAGAGTTTTATTTTCTTTAGCAATATTCATAATCTTACTGATTTCTACTGCTTCATTTTCAAAAATCTCTTGCGCAATTTTATATAACTCGTTTTTCCAATCTGCATTTATGTAAATATGTATTATTTCTGGAGTTGTTTTCACTAGTTTAACGATTTGATCTATATCATCAAGTAGATTACTTATGAATTTTGCTTGTAAAGCATTTAGGTTGTCTTCATCAGTTATCGCTATTTTAGGAAATTGTTTTAAAGAAACATAACCTTGAAAATTCATTCTTTCATGAAGTTCTTCAGCGATATGAGGAATTACAGGAGCCATGACTATTATGATCTGTTCAATAGCTTCTCTAAGTATTGTATCTTTTTCTTCTCTCTGAAGATGTTCAGCAATTTTGTAGTATTCGTCGATAGCTTTTATGTTTGCATAAAATCCGTCTAGCACATAATCTCTAATATTGAAATTTTCAATTGCTGCTAAAGCACGTTTCAAATTAGTTTTGATTGATGATTGGAATATTTTAGAAGGAAATGCGGGTATTAATCCTTCAGTTTTTGTTACCTCCACACACCTATTAGCATATTCCCAGAATTTTCTTAATCTCTGTAATGCGAAATTTACTTCTGTTTCTCTCCAATCAACAACCGTGTCAGCAGTAGCTACAGAAGCTAAATGCAATCTAGTAAGATCCACACTATACTTTTCTGGTATTTGCGCAATGGGAATAACATTCGCTTTGCTTTTTCCCATTTTTTGACCTTCACGTATTAATATTTCATTCAAAGAAAATGCTGGTAACCAGTATTTCTCTGGAAAAATCGCTACATGATGAAAGATAGCAAACGAGAGGTGATTTGAAATGTGCGCGATAGCAGTGTGTCTTAGGTCATTAGGGTAGTAGTATTCAAATGATTCTTTCATCTCTTTGATAATCTTTTGTGAAATGTTTGTCAAGTTGCTAACATCGTCAATCTTTCCTCTATT
>CAZJUB010000102.1:0-8924 GCA_964549075.1 uncultured archaeon
ATCTTATGGATTCAAAAGAAGCCAAGGATTCAGAAGAGTTTGCAGAACTTTTGCAAATTCCTTTTTTGGATGAAGCTGATTCAAAGATTTGGTCTGAATTTTCAATAAAAATATCTAAATTATTAGTTGAGAGGATTAAAGAGAAAAAAGAAAACATAATCTCATTATTCAAGAATCTTGAGTCAAGTAAGTATACAAATAATAGCCTTGGAGAATTTGTTTGCTGGTATATTCATCTAGTTTATCCTTGGGCTATTGATTACTTAATAAAAGAACAGCTAATTCCAATTCCTCCAGAATACTATAGTGAGATTGTACTTTACTATGAAGAACCTGAAGGATTGTTTTCAGATAAATAGAATAATTAATTCTCTTAATTTCAGAAAATTTGCCTTTCTTCTAATAAGGTATCTTCTTGGATGAACGACCTTACTGGAAGGAGAGTGACTTTGCAGTAAAATGAAAATGATTTTTTAAATACTATTTTGATATTTTAAATTTAAAAGAAGTTAAGCTTCGTGATCAAAGAAATTTCTGCAAACTTTTATTAAAATAGATACCATTTATTCTATTATGAGTTATTTAGATGAAGATATTTTAGAAGATTTAAAGAAACAAATGGATAGTGGTGGAACTACTTATACCGATGCAGAATTCTTACATTTTGCTTGGTTAACATCTGAAGAGGTGTATAACCGTCTTTTACCTTATCCTCTGAAACCTATAGATGAACCAATAGCCTGGGCATTTGTAGCTAATTATCCTGAGGTTGAAGGTTTGTTTCCTTACAAGGAATATGGATTAAGTTTGGTTTGTCAATATATAGGAAAGGTTGGAAGATATTGGTTGTCATTGGGTCTAACAGATGATGGCGCCGTAGCTTGTGGCCGCGACATAGCGGGCTGGCCTCAGAACTATGCAGAGATACAATTTAAAAAGAAAGCTGAAACAATAGAAGGTTCAGGTTCAAGAAGAGAAATGCAAATTTTTTCTGTGAAAGCTGATTTAACTGGAAATGTAAACGATTCTTTGTTTACTAAGCTAATAGATAAATATAATTTAAATAGTAATGATGTACCAAATTATAACTTCAAGGAATTATTATCCACATCAGGAAAGAGCTTAGCATATTTTCCAAGGTTAACTGCTTGTTGGAGTAAAACTGAATTACATGAAACTAAATTAGGAGAAGTGAAAATCGAATTACCCACTCACCAATATGATCCTTGGAATGAGGTTAAAATTGTGAAATTATTAGGAGGACAGTATGTTAAAGTCAATACTGTACTTACAGCTGCTAAGAACTTAAAAAAAATAGGACTTTTCCGAGTTTTAAAATATATGCCACATGCTTTCAAGAAATATGATATGAGAAAAGAATAGTGTATAGAGGAGTTACTCAAATTCTTCCAATCCATATCCTCCTTCAACTAATTCTGCCAAACTTTGTGTAAACCTTGTAAATGGACCTCCGTCAACAACTACATGATCAACCATTACCGTCAGATCCACGCATTCTCTGATCTCTATCTTATCATCAATGACTAGAGGTTTTTTTGACATTCCTCCAATCATAACGTGTAGAGTCTCAGAAGAGATTACTATTGCCCATCCTCCAATTTTGGCAAACATTCCTACCGATGTTATAGTTGCATTTCCAATGAATTTTTTTCTTAGTGGTGGATGATTATTTATGTACCACCAGACGATTTTTCTTAGGAATTTTGGTAAAGAAGCGAAGAAACTTACAATTTTTGTTGTTTTATCCTTCTTAGAACCAAGAAATGGACTATCTGATTCTTGTGCTTGCACACTTCGAATTTCCTCATGGATTTCTTTGAAACTTTTTTCATTAACTCGTTTTATTATGTATTTTGTGGGTACTTTTATTCCACCTAATTCTCTTTCAATTACAATCCCCACATCAAAGTCATCGAAAGTATAAATCTTATTCCTCTTTTTATACGCGTTCAGTTCCTTATGCATGGTTACTGCTTTGCCAACACAGGCAATAATCCATCCAGTAAACGATAGACTGTTTCCAGTTTTTTCTTTGTAATTTCTAAAAATCTTTCTAGGTTCTGTAATATCAAGAGTGATTAAACCTTTTACATGATGCTTTTTTGATCCTTGTTCCATCAAATCTATAACTATCTTCCTGCTCGCAGGATATTTAGAAATTTCATAACCCTTTCCTTTGCTCATCTCTCTAACCAATGACTATTTTGAATTGCCTTCAAAGTTCTTTTTTCTAGAGGTTATTAATAAATTTTGTAGGAAACAACAAGTAAAATCAGTAAAAAAAGGAATTTCATCCTTAATATATCAGAATCTAATTATTTTATAATCACCAGTTATAGGTGTTCCTGTTGTTATCTTAAACTTTCTTTCCCCAATTTGTGCAATCCATGACCAAACAGTGAGAAAGGTCTTATCTACATCTTCATCTGTGTGATTAGATAAAACTCCTTTTTCAGAATCATTCAAAATAGAAATTACATCAGAAATATCAATTGGTTTCTTCTTTTCTTCATACCATCTTGAAATATTTTTATGCCTTTCATGTGTTCTATACATGGATTTCTTTTCATCGTTGAATCGTTTCATGTTTGATGATGTAAAATGGTTTGTTATTACTCCAAAACCTTCTTCTGGATAGGTGATTTCAAAATTATGCTGATCTGCTTCTACTATAGCTATCTGATTTCTTTTGTCAGCTAAAAGAAAATTCTTTGCATATAAGTGAGGAATTTCTTTTAATAGTTTTAGTGCTTCTTGTACATTCTTACATCTATCTAGAACCGCTCGTACAGCAATATGATCCCATACTCCTGGTTTGTTAGTATATTTACCAAACACCCCTGTAACGGCTATAGCTAATCCTTTCTCATTAATTCCATCTTCTCTACCTATAATCATCCCATATGTGCATCCTTGATGAGCATAAAATCCCTTTGGATAGGTCTTGTATAAATCAAAATCTTGGAAGTACTTTGGACCATCATAATTCCTTGCAAAAATTGTTTGGCGGTTTTTAGAGTGTTCTCCACTTATTGCAAAAACTGTACAATTTGGTTTTTTTCCTAAAGTTAAGGCAAATGTGAGAATATCTTCAAATTTATATTTTCCACCATCAGCAAAACCATGGATTTCTTGGATTAACTCAGGAATTATTCCCTCTACTTTATCCTTTACCTTCAGAGCAAAGAATTTTCCATCATCATTTGATTCGATAATTCCTCGATTTGTTCGTTTAAATATCTCGCCCATTTTGAAACCTATTTCATAATGGGTTCCTCGTACTTCACAAATTTGCATAGCATTCCCTTTTGCTTGAATTACTAATATTTAATGCACTAAAAAGCTTTCTTCAGAATTTAATTTCAGGGAATTGTTTTTTCCCTTACGCATATTATCAAAATCAAATTTCTTTTATGGATTTTGCCAAAAATCTTCTACATTTCTTACGAAGAGCAGTTTTTTACCTTTCTTATCTATTTTCGTCGTATGAATCCTTTCATCTAAATAACCATCTGGAATTAATTCATAAAAAGTTCTATTTTTCTCCATCTCTTGGTTAAATTTACTATTAGTAGGACATCGCATTTTAAATAAAAACTCTGATAAAAACCAGAAATAATCAACCCCTAGTAATAAAGAATATTTGAGATTATGGAGGATGTTTTTTATGTTCTTCTTATCAACTCCTTTCGCTTTCATTTTCTTTCCTTCAATCAATCTTTTTCTGATTTCCATTACACCAAGAGCTGTACCTTTTCTGTCTGTTACATACATTCCCCAATCAGGATCCATTAATATCCATTTATTCAAACTAGCCAAAAATACCGATGTTATGAAATGACTCTCTTTTTCTTCATCAGAATGAGGTAAAAGATGGGTTGTTCGAGAACAAAAACCCATTGCCAAGTATATTTCATTCAATATAACTGTCTTCATGTAGCAATTTAGTTGTTTATTCTCAATGGTTGCTAATCTGATAAACCGAAACGCATTTCGTTCTTCAGGAAATTCTGGTTCGTTCGCATGACTAGCTAATTGATAAACCCAAGTCATTAGATTAATAATTTGCTCAATTTCTGTTCCATCACCAGCAATTTTCTCAAGAGAATACGTCTCTTTTAACCGTTGAAGATTTGCATCTGTGGTATTATATGAATATGATATTGTAATAGGTGAAACGTTTGGTGGAACTGTAAATGTTGGAAAATCATATAACAACTGAAACCATTTAAGTTTCCATGCATGATATTTTTTCCGGTCCTGAAAGAAGTTCATATAATCAGACTCTGTTATACAATTAGAACTATTTAAAGGTTTTGTAAAATTATAAATTCCTATGACTTTTTATTATTCTCTCAGACATAAGATTTCTGCATAATATCGTTCTATGTTTTCAATTATACCTTAAATGAAAAATGTTTATTAACTAATTATCTATTGTTTAGTTCAAAATAATTTGTGAATAAAAAACTGAATGATATAGCCTAACTTCTCTAAAATTTTTGGAGAACAAATATGTCTGAATCACAAGCAAAAGAACAACTCTTTGAAAGGAGATATGATTTAGATTGGTTAAGAATAATAGCTATACTGCTTATTTTCTTCTATCATTGCACAAAATTCATTGATACTGATGCTGGGTGGTTTATCAAGAATAATGAGATTAATAGATATTTAGATAAAGCTATGTCTTTTGGTGCATCTTTTGCTTTACCTTTGTTTTTTGTAATAGCAGGAATGGGAACATTTTATGCACTTAAATTTGTATCTGCTGGAAAATATATCTTATCTAGAACAATTAGATTGCTAGTACCATTTATAATTGGACTTTTTACTCATGTACCATTGCAAGTTTTTCTTACAAGAAAACAACAAGGTTATTCAGGGAATTTTTTCCAATTTTATGGTCAAATGTTTAATGGAATTTATATAGACAATACAAGTACAGGAGATTTTGCTGTATTTGGAAGTCATCTGTGGTTTCTAGTAATTCTGTTCTTATATTCATTGATCTTACTTGTTCCTTTTGTGCTATTAAGAAAAGAAAATAATCACAATAGGCTATTAAAGGTAACTTCTTTTCTTGCAAAACCAGGTTTAATTTTTACTTTTGTTATCCCTATTATTCTATGTGAACTATTGAATTACTTTCTAGGTGGTATTCTACCTAGTATAGGTGGTTATTCATTTTACACTTACTTGGTTTTCTACTTTATTGGTTATATTATAGCTTCTGATAAGAAATTTAAAGAATCTATAGAGAAACAGATTATTCCTGCCTTAGTAGTAGTTATTTTAGCTGCAGTATCTCATGGTACTCTAGTTTTCCTTAATTTTCCTATCTTCGCATCAGCAGGATTTCATCCTTACAAAATTCTTGATTGGATTTTCTATTCAATTCTTGGTTGGAGTCTTGTGATTTTACTGATGGGTTTAGGAAGTAAATATCTCAATGTAAACAATAAAGCAAGGAAATTCTTGAATGAATTAGTCCTGCCTTTTTACATTTTACATCAGACTGTTATTATTGTTATAGGGTACTATATTGTTCAATTATCTTATTCAATTTTTACAAAATATGTAATTATTGTCGTCTCTTCCTTACCAATAATACTTGTTCTGTTAGCGATAATTAAATACATTAATCCATTACGTTTTATGTTTGGAATGAGATGGAAAAAGGGATTATTAAGGAATTTAAAAAAAGAAAAAGTAACCAATTTAGAGAATTAAAAGATATTCTACAGAATATTTAACAATTGAAGTTAATAGGTCCTCTGGCGCGATATGTTACATTTCTAATGCACAAAAATAAGATGTACAAAATTATTAAAGATACCACTATCCATTCCAAAATGTAAATTTGGGTGAAAATTCCCGAGAAAATATCCACAATACAAATTAAGAATACAGATATACTAAGTAATCTCATTTTTTTATCATAAATCCAGATAATCCCAGAAAAGGCAATAGAAGTTCCGAAGAGTATATATAGCATTTTTGACCAAAATGAATGATTGGACAGATCATTGATGGGAAAAACACCGCTCATGATAAATGAAATCGCTCCTAGTATACCAAATACTCTCACAATCCATGTGTAAACATGAAATTTCTTTCGATCATCCTTTGTCAATAGCCCCAAAAATAAATAAAATCCAATAAGACAAACTCCACATGATATACTAGCTAAGCGATAATAGAGAGAACCAGGATTAATAGTAGTATTCCCTAAATCGCTTAACCAATTGTGTAATGGATTAAATGTATACGGATAAAAACTCCACGATATAATTGTCAAGATTAAATAAATGGCTATTCCAATAAATCCAGAAATTGCAGAAACCATTAATTTTTTCTTCAATTTATCCAATAAACTCCCTTATTGCATATATTGATGGTGGTCAAACACTTTGAATCATTTTCGGGTAAAAAAATCTTTCTAAGTGGTATATAAAAAATGAATTAACTCTTTAAATTTAGAGGTTATAAAATCCTTTGTTTCTTATAAGGCAGATCTTTTAACTACCTCACGGGGCGGAATCTCTTTTTATTTCATATTATCTCCCATGATGAGTATTATATTAATGATCGCTCACATACACCTGCTGATTCTTCTTCATTAAATACAGGTGGCATTGATTATTATTTCATAAGAATTATTAGTAGTAGAGGTAGAGTAACTGCAATAAGGCTACTTTGGGTTGAACCACTAGTCTAGTTTTCAGTAATAAACATAAGAATAATAACTAGAAGGTTTTTTTCTTATTAGAAATTTGTAGTAATAGGTGCATACTTTGAAAACTAGATCAATGATTGACATTTTACTTAGTTCTACTGAACCTGCTATTAGATTGAAAACCTATTTACGTCTTTTAGATCATGATTATAAAACAGCAGAAGTTAAAAGAATTACAAATAATATAAAGAAAAACTCTCCTCTGCTAAAAACTCTATTTTCTTATCTTCCAAAAGATGAAAAAAATAAAACATTTCATGTCTATTCTAAATGGCAAGGTGCTCATTGGATATTATCAGAATTAGCTGATATAGGTTATCCTCCGGGAGATAAGGCTCTTGTTCCAAGTATAAACAAAGAAATGAATTGGTTAATGGGAAGAAAACTTGAACTTGAAATTGATGGAAGAAGACGTTTTTGTGCATCTCAGGATGGGAATGGGATTTATTCCGCTATTTCCTTAGGTTTTTTTGATGATAGATGTAAATTTCTTGCTGACCGATTGGCAGAACATCAGTGGCATGATGGTGGATGGAATTGTGATAGAAAACCAGAAGCTATTAATTCTTCATATAATGAAAGTCTTATTCCCCTAAGAGCACTCAATTTATATTTGAAAGAAGAAAAAAGCTCGAAAATAGAGAAAGCAGTTAGTCAAAGTATTGAGTTATTCTTGAAAAGGAAACTTTTCAAACGAATAAGAGATGAAAAAGTTATAAACAAGAAGTGGGTAATGCTTCATTATCCTCCATACTGGCATTACGATATTCTGATGGCTCTTAAAGTTCTAGGAGAAGCAGATAAGCTCCTTGATAAAAGTTGTAACGAAGCTTTGGATCTACTTGAGTCTAAACGATTAGCGGATGGAGGTTTTCCTAAAGAAGAAAGTTATTGTCAATCATCAAATCCAGATGCAAGATATTTTAGCCCAGGTGATTGGAAGAGAGTTAGCAAAACAAGAATGAATGAATGGGTAACAATAGATTCTCTTTATATCTTGAAAAAAGCAAAACGAATCGATATAGAATATTAGATCTCTTTAACTTGATCTTATCTTTCTAATTCATCCAAACAAATCGATATTTTTTCTATATTGTGTTTTTCTAATGCTTTTTTTTTCTTCCGAAGTTTTCGTTGTTTTATTATATCTATAAACATGAATATCCTCCCAATTTTTTGGATATTTTTTATCTCCTCCCAAAACTGCAAACACTAACCATTTTTCTCTATTATCCCATGTAAAACGATATTCCACATCATCAATTAACAATTCTATAACCCAACTTATTCTAAAATAATCATCTTTTTGTATTTTCGTAATTTCTATATTTTTCATCTTAAACTCTTTCTCTAGTTTTTTACATATATTCTGCGGATCATTAAATCCAGATGAGCTCTCCTTCATATCCGTTCCTTCTTTTTTCTTTATAGTGTGTTATTTAGTTTTAATTATCAATGTTAGTTATAGAATACTTTCTTAAGCATAGAAATTAAAATTTATGGAAAATATAGTTTAGTGTAAGAATTTTTTCTAAAATAAGAAACAGGAGAGAAGATTTAGTTCTCTTCTTGCTCCTTCCCTTTAAACCAACTTCTTAGCACAATAGGTGCTCGTGAGTTTTTACTAATTATTCCAATCACTGCTAGAAGCAGAATAATTCCAACAATGATTATAAATAAAGCTCCTAAACTTGCTGCAATCCAGAGTGGAGAAAATACCCAAACCCATGCCCAGTCAATAACATGAGTTAATTTTAGTATAAGAAAGGTTACCCAAAGTATTGTGACTATACCTACTCCACCACCAGAATTCCTACTTCTGTTAGTCATTTCATGTGATAACTAGCAACTCACGTATAAAAATCTGTGTTAATTAAAAATCAAAAAATAAAAAAATGTTCAATATATCTTGTTTTGGTGATAATTTGAAGAGTTTCGAACCTATAGATCCTAATACGATAGAAGAATCAGCATCTAAGCTCTTTAAACAAAATAATGAGGTGATTAGAGAAATATCATTCTTAGGAAGAGGAGAAGCTTCTGCAGTTTTCAAGGTTACAACTAATAACTCTGTCTACGCTTTAAAAACAGCTCTTTATCCTGAAAGAACCAAAAAGATACTCAATGAAGCTAAAATTAGGCAAATGTTCATTGATAAAGGAGT
>CAZJUB010000103.1:0-8866 GCA_964549075.1 uncultured archaeon
TGTTATATTTATACTCGAAACGTTGATTTTTTCGATAGTTATAAACGAGTAATTATGTGCGCATACAAAGATGATTTACTCTTATGTATTCGTGCCAGAAGCGGGGAAGCTTCAGATCCGTTTAGGGGAACTGATGAACAAATAGAACAAAAGCTACAAGAACCAGCATTGAAATTGTTAAGTTGCGTTTTATCCTTGAATTCAGGAATAGATTCTATTTACTGTGATAAATTTAGAGATTTGAAAGCAGTTCCAGTTATTATTATGGAAAAGTCATCTAGAAATCATCCATTGTACTACTATTTTGATGGAGATGCTAGAGAATCAAAAGCTTGGTATAAAAAGAAAAATGTTGTTTATTTACCTTGGAATTGGATTAAAGAATTCTGGAATGAGGATTTTGAATCATCTCTTAGGGATCAGGGTTATGAAGTTAAAGAACCTTTACCATATGATCCTGAACCTCATATTAAACAAGCTATAAGTGAAATAGAAGAAACACTTGCTTCTAGAAGAATTGGTATAATAAAATCAGTACATCTAGATAAGCCAACATTACCTCCGCTAGCTCTTACTTTAACACAGACTGACCAAATGTTGATTTTTGTCGTTGATGAAGAAGATGATGATATCCACCCTAAATTGATGGATTTTGCTATTTACCACTTTGGAACAAAGACAAAGAAATTTCCAACAACAGTAAGAGCAGTTTTCTTCAATATAATAAGTAAAGACTCTGATAAAAGTTATCTACAACCATATGTTCCAAAAGATAATGCTTTTGTAAAAAATCATTTTGATGATCCGACAGTGATTAGAACCACAACAAAAGCTATAGAACTTCTCTTGGAAACAGCCACTTTAGAAGAAATTTCCGTATTAACTAAATTAAGTCCTATCTCAAGTATGGAGTTACCTAATCTTCTAAAAGAATCATCAGGATATTGGTTCTCAACAGTTTTTAATGAAGCGAAAAAGAGATTGAAAGCTTTGTTTATTCCCAAGTGTCCTTTCTGCAACAATACTAACATCCTTCATGAAGTACCAGATTATGTTACTCAACATTTAAACTTGGATTTAAAAATAGATAAAGAGAATTCTTATGTTACATTCTGTGATGTTAAAAGAGGTGGATGTGGTTGGGGTTTTGTAATTACGAAGGCTATATTTCAAGGAGGAGTTCATGGATTCTTTGTGGGCGGTGATCAGCAGTACTCACATGAATTAGAGAACGTAAAATCAAAAATAGACAAGATAGGTCTTGTTACACATTCTTTTTCTCATTTCAAAGAATAATTTATCGGTACAAATTTAAAGCCGTACCGTATCAATCCTTCCTTACTATCTTTTCCTATTATTCTTAGTACCCTTCTCACTAGCATATCTTTTTTAATTTCAGAATAATCAATATCTACTATCTGTCCAGTTACTTTAATACCATCTTCAAGTTCTATGATTCCAACAGCATAAGGAACATTAGACATCATTTCTTTAGCAGTTTGATAAACTTGTGAAAATTGAACAATTTTTCCTTTTTCTGATATCTGATATTCAGTAATGTTTTCTCCACCACATTTTGGGCAATGGGTAGAATACGGAAAAGTTTTGGCAGAGCAATCCTTACATTCTATCCCTATTCCTAGATATCTTTGTCGTTTTTCTCTCCAGATTTTTGGCGGCTCCATTATGCTTTAACCTCCGCTTGAGTGAAGATGTTTACATAAGATGATGCTCCCGTTCCAGAAACATTCTGTGTAAGTCCATATACAACATCATCCACCTGTCTTTTATCTGCTTTACCTTGCAGTTGTTTTATAATTTCAATAATTTGAGCAATACCTGTAGCACCAAAAGGATCGCCTCGAGCTTTTAATCCACCACTTGTGTTTATGCTAATTTTAGCATTTATTTCAGTTTGTCCTGTTTCTGTTGCTATTCCTCCTTCTCCTCGTTCAAAGAAACCTAAATCTTCTATAGCAAGAATCTCCCCAATCGGATAAGAATCATGAACTTCTGCTACATTAATGTCTTTTGAGTTGATCCCAGACATAGTGTAAGCTTTTTTAGCTGCGATTTTTGTAGCTTTCAGAGTTGTAAGGTTTTCCCGATGATGTAAAGCTAAATAATCCGAACCCTGACCTATTCCTATAACTTTCGGCAGTAACTTTTCTTTTAGGTTTTTTAGTACAAAATCAGATGATGCTATTATTAGTGCTCCACTTCCATCACATTGTGTAGCTGGATCAAATTTTCCAATTGGATCAGCAATCCGTTTTGCGTTCAAGAATCTATCCAATGATAACTCTTTCTGGAATTGTGCATATTTATTATGTGTGCCATTTTTGTGATTTTTCACAGGAATCCTAGCCAATTGTTCTAAAGTTGTATTATATTTTTCCATGTGTTCTTTAGTCATAATAGCATACAAACTAGAAAGAGTTGCTCCCATTTCAAATTCCCAGGAATAATCTATCGTTGTTCCTAAGATTCTTTCTATTGTACCAGTTTTGACATAGTCGCTAAGATTCTCCACGCCTACAACAGCAATACATTCAAACAATCCACTTTTTATTGCTAAATAAGCTTGTTGAAAAGCAGCAGCTCCACTCGCTGTTCCTGCCTCAATCCTAAAAAATGGAAGTTGTAAATTACTTTCAAACATACTTAAATGTCCTACCGAAGGTTGACCATTGGTGTTTGTCAACATCGAGCCAAAATAGATGGATTGTATAGAATCCTTTGGCAACTGTGAGCTTTTTATAACTTCAACTAAAGCTTGAGCTGCAAGATTACCTGTATTTTTATCGTAAAACTCTCCAAATTTGGTTAAGCTGTGACCTAATATGAAAACATCTTTATTACTCATCTTTTTCACCTCAGTACTCCTTTAAATCTCGCATAAGTACCATAATCGATGTATTTCTTCCTATTTAGATAATAATCCACATTATAAGGATAAGTTTTCATATTTTCAATTAACTCTGTAACAAGAAATGAAAAAGCATCACTTCCAGCTCCACTACCATAAGAAGTAACGAAAATTCTATCACCTGGTTCTGAATGATTTAATATTTGTGCAAGACCAATCATAGACGATGCAGAATAAGAATTTCCTACTTCCTTACATACCAGACTTAAATCAATTTGCTCCTTAGAAAATCCCAACATCTTTGCAGCAGATAAAGGAAACTTGGTATTAGGCTGATGAAATGTAACATATTTGTAATCACTTGGTTCTGTTCCTAATTGCTCCATTAATCTTTTTGAGGCTTTTATAATATGATCAAAATAAGCAGGAGCACCTGTAAATCTGTTCCCGTGTGAGGGAAATTCAGCACCTTCTCTTCTCCAGAAATCGGGCATATCTGTGGTGATTGAAAATGTTCCTTCAAGTTCTGCGATAATTCTTTCTTTACCAATCAAAAATGCAGCACTTCCAGCTCCTGCTGTGTACTCCAAAGGATCTCTTGGTTGTGCTTGACTACTATCTGCACCTATTGCTACTCCATACTTTATCATATCTGATTTCGCTAGACCAAAGCACATTTGCATACCCGCTGTTCCAGCTTTACACGCAAATTCTAAATCAGCTGCAGTTAAAGATTCTTCTGCATCAAGAGCAGCTGCAACAAATGTTGCGGTAGGTTTGACTGCATAAGGATGAGATTCACTCCCTACATAAATTGCTCCAATTTCTTGACAATTCCCCCCCCATCTATTTACTGCATTCTTAGCAGATTCCACTGACATTGTCACAACATCTTCATCTGGTCCAGGAACTGATTTAGCATTTACTTGAAGTTGTGATAAAATTTCGTTAGAATCTTCTTCCCAGACTTTTGCAGTTTCTTCAATTTTGATCCTATATTTTGGGATGTATGTACCATAGGAAACTATTCCGACTTTACTCATTTTACAACCTTGATGAAATCGATTTATCGATGTAATAGAAATTATATTAGTCTCAACTATAACCTTTAGGACAAGTATCAATAACTCATAATTAAAATTTCCTACCTATCTATTTCCAAAGTAGCTATGAGTTATCTGCTTCATCAGCATTCTTTTTTGGTTTTTTAGAAATAACAACTCTAGCAGGTTTGAGAACTATGTTGTCTAAAATGAATCCCTTACTTGTGACATCTACAATTTTATTATTAGGGAGTTTATCATCTTCTGAGATATATATGGCTTCATGAAACTTAGGATCGAAAATTTCATCTTGAGGATCAATAATTTTTACTCCTAAATCTGATAATGTTTCTTTCATGTTTCTATATACCAATTTTAGAGCTTCTTTAATCGATTTGATATCAGAATCTTTTTCAGTCTGAAAATCAATTCTCTCAATATCTTCATAGATTGTGAGAAATTTCTGTAAAATACTTGCTTTATTTCTGTAATTGGCAAATTCTTGATCTTTATATACTCGTTTTTTATAATTCTCAAACTCAGCTTGAACTAATTGAGCAGTATTGAGATATTCTTTTTTGAGTTTAGTTTCTTCAGCTAGTAGTTTTGAGAGATTTTGATATTTTTCTACAAGTAAATCAATTTTACTTTTCTCAATTAATTCAAGAATTTCTGTTTCTATCTTTTTTCTCTCTTCCTCTGCTGGGTCAATCATTGTCTCTTCAATTTCAATAGTATCCTCATCTTCACCAGCATCTTCGTCCTCAACATCTACTTCAATAAACTCTTCTTTTTCGGATGGTTTTTCATTATTCTTTTGCATGAGAAACCCCTCTTTTTATTATGTTTCGCAGTCCTATTACTGACATTTAAAATCTTCTATCTAACCAAGAATTTTATTTAGAGATATAACTGAAGAAATTTTGTGCAAAGTAAATATTTAATTGTAAAAAATTTCCAATTATCTGGAGATATCATATATTAGAAATTGGAATGATAGTGAGTTGGTAGTTATGCATGAAATAGTAGGAAATAATTCTTCAAAAAATAAAGAGGAAATTAAAAAACTTATTAAAAAATTACATGCTGGAGAAGATCCAGCTGTAGTTAAAGAGGAGTTTAGAGATTTAATCAAAAATCTAACACAAGCAGAAATTTCTCAAGCTGAAGAGCAATTAATTAAAGAGGGGATGCCTGTTGAAGAGATACATCACATGTGTGAAGTTCATTTATCTGTTTTACAAGACAAACTTATTGAAGATCAAAATCTTGCTCCAAAAGGTCACCCCATACACATCCTGATGCAAGAACATGCTCTTTTGTTGGAAAATGTTAACAGACTTCGAGATTTATATTCAGAGATTAAGATTAAAGCTGATTTGAATGAAGTAAGTAAAGAGTTAGATGAAATAAAAAACATTGTTAAAATGATAAAATCTTCGGAAAATCATTATCTAAGAGAAGAAAATGTTCTTTTTTCATATGCTGAAAAATATGGTTTAACTCAACCTCCAAAAATTATGTGGATGGAACATGATAGAATTAGGGATATTGAAAAACAACTCTTCCAATTAATGGAAGATAAAGAGGATATGAGTTATAGGGATTTTCTTGAACAATATCATCTTCACGTTCATGGTTTAGCTGAACTTTTAGCTAGTCATTTCTCAAAAGAAAATAAGGTTCTCTTTCCCACATGTATACAATTGTTCAAAGAAACAGATTGGGTAAATATAAGAAAACAATTTGATAAAATAGGCTATTTCTTCTTAACTCCTGATACTGCTATTCTTGAAGAAAAAACTGAAAAAAGTTCTGAAATTATTAATAAAAGTTTAGTGGATTTAGGTTCAGGGAAGCTTGATTTAGAGACATTGCAACAAATATTCAAAACATTACCCTTTGATACTACTTTTGTAGATAAAGATGATATTGTAAGATTCTACAGTGAAGGAAAAGATAGGATTTTTGTAAGAACTCCCAGTGTTATTGGAAGATTGGTTGAAAATTGTCATCCAAGAAAAAGCGTTGATAAAGTCATGTCAATAATTAAAGGCTTTAAGGAAAATAATCTTGATAAAGCGGAATTCTGGTTAACTTTAGACGATAAATTAGTAATGATAAGATATTTCCCAGTAAGAAATTCAAAAGGAGAGTATCTAGGGGTTCTTGAAGTTACTCAAGATATCACCAAAATACAGAAACTAAAAGGTGAAAAAAGATTACTATAATCCTTTAGTTCTTTTTATGCACCATTGGTTTTTTAAAGCTATATGTTTTATTATGTTTGGCCAGAGTTTATCATAGAACTCTTTGAGCGATGCTATGGCTAGCAGTGATGAGAGTATGCTCTCTGGCCAGTTAAGTATGGTGAATTAAATGAAAATAGTAGTTCTCTCTGGATTGCCATTAAGTGGAAAAACAACCTATGCAAAGATTATAGGACCAAAATATAAAATGCCACTGTATGAAACTGGTACTGAAGTCCTTGAAGAAGTAACAGGAAGAGGTTATGATTTTACTCCTGAAAATATAAAATTAGTAACAGATGAATGTAAGAAAATATCAGATAGTTTCTTTACTGAAAGACTTATGAAAAAAATAGATAAACTCCCTGATGATGTTCCTGGAACGTTTATTTCTGGAATTAGAGCTGTTTCTGAAGTCGAAATTCTCAAAAAACATTATGGCATTGATAATGTATTTGTTATTGCTTTTCACACATCAATGAAGACAAGATTCAAACGTTTGAATAATCCTGATCGTATCGAGGAAACAAAAGGTGCAAAAGCAAAAGAAGATGAATTGCTTAGAAATTTTGATAATTTTCTAGCAAGAAATAAGAAGGAACTTGGTTATGGTGTAGGAAATGTCATGGCTTTAGCCGAATATATGATGAGTACAGAAAACGAAATCTGGCCATATATATCAGTGGAAGAAAACAAACAAAGTTTTGAAACTATTCTAAGAGAGATATTGAATCTTGATTGATTTTTCAATGATTCAACACTTTATTTTCTTTGCTTAAGACTCATGAATAAGTTTATTTGTTTTAGTAATTACATACTACTAAGGTGTAAATGATGGTTTTTAATCCATATGACAATGATGATTCTATAGACGATCCAAAAAAAGCTAAACTCCGAAATCAAGCTCAACAAGATTTGATTACACAATTACAAAAACGTATCGCAGACCAAACCTATAAGATTGAACAATTACAAATTGAAATCTCCAAACTAAATGAAATAATATTAAGTAAGAATCAAGAAATTGAAAATTACTCTCTAAGAATGCAAGAGGCAAGGGAATTTTTTGAACAAGATAAGAAGGTTAGAAGTGATGTAGAATACGATCTAAAAAAACAGCTTCAACAAAAAGAACTTGAACTTAAAAAATCTCATGAAGCTCAAAGTAGTCCTTCTTACCCCCCTACTCCAATTCTAGCACAAAGCGAGGAAACAGCTACTAATCAAGTTGAAAAAGTATCTGATGTGGATCAGTATGTTGAAAGTTTAATGGCTTATTATAAAAAACCAACTAACGAAGTTTTTGTTAATTCACTCAGAGACATGATAAAATATTGTAGTACTAATGGAACAGTAGATCAACAAATACTTGGATACCTTCTAAAAGCTGACAAACCCCTAACAGATGAAGAATTGAAACAGAAATTAAGTGTAGATCCTCAACAAGTAAGTCGAGCATTATTTAGGTTGAGTCAAAAAAATCATATAAAGAAAGTTGGAAGAGGTTTTACTGTTATTTCATCAGAATTTGCTGAAATGACTGATATTTCAACTAATTGGGGAGGTTTAACTACTGAAAGAATATATGAAAATCTTCTTTCGGTTGTTTATGTAGAATCTAATCCTTCTGAACTTATTGTTGCATTTACAAAAGCAAGAGATGCACTGATGGAAATGGGTGCCTTGTCAACCATTAAGAGACATGAAATGAGTCAAATAATTGAGAAACTTAAACGTCATCCAATTACAAGTGATGAATTAAAAAACATGATTTTAAAATGGAAAGAAGAATAATTAGAGAATAATCTTCATACCAAAAGGTCCTCTAAAGATGAATTTTCCTTCCTTCTCGTTTATTTCAATAATAAGGTCAACTGGAAATCCATTAATTGATGATTCCTTTGAAATTGATACTTTTGCTAATCCATCATAGAATTTAATTTGTCTTCCTGGGCTTATATCATAAGAAGAAAGTTGTATATTTATTATTAGAGCTATTCTTGGAGAGAAGTAAGGATTCTTCAATAAAATATAGGTAAATACCTCTCCTCCATGTATATATTTTCCACTGTGGTACATATAAAACCAGTCTTGAAGAATGACATTTAGTTCATTTACAGGAACATATTCTTTTGTAGTTAAGCTATGTAATTCAGTAATATCTGCATAACTGATAACAGGTAATTCGTATACTCCTAATTCTTTCAAATCTTCTATACCTTGATAAATCTCTTCAGTACATCTTTCCTTTATTGAATAATGCAGAATAACTAACAATTCAAGTGTGTCTTTTGCTAATATTTGGTCTTTTAAGTTAATTGCTAAATAAAGTGATTGTAGTAGAATAAGTAAAGCAAGTTCAAACTCTTCTCTTTGTAGTAAAATATATCCTATTTGTATTAGCAAAGATATTTCGTCTTTACCGTCCATAACTGCTTTTTTATCGATTAGACCACTTTCCATAATTGTTGAAGCAAGAATTACAGCTCTAGTTAATCCTAATAAATCAAGTCTACCTTGTCTTTCACACAAAAATAGAAATTTTTCAGAATAGTAACCTCTGAGTCTTTCATGGTTATTTGTTACAAGGAAGTAAACCATTCTGAGAAAATGAAGATCCATAAAAATATCTGAAACCAAAGATGGAAAATTTGCTGATATCTCAGTTAGAGTATTCAAATGTCCATCAAGTTTTTCAAAATCTA
>CAZJUB010000104.1:0-8598 GCA_964549075.1 uncultured archaeon
TAATAAACAAAAAGTAGTATATTTACAAAATGGTGAGAAAAACAAAGCTCAACAAGCAGACAAAATGCTTTCTTGGTATCAGAAAGAAGCTAAAATGATTAAGAACTCAATGTTTGCAGCGTTTATCTCAATCTTGTTCATCGTAGTTACATCTCTATCAATAATGGTCATGGAATTAACAAGTTGGCTTTATTTTGATATTATAGTTTTGGTATCTTTTACATTAGCTATTCTCTCTCTTGTTGTATCAATTGCATTAATAATAGCTTCCCTTGTTAGAAGTGTTAAAACACTTAACTATGAAGTTGAGAAAGATGATGATGGGGTCAGATTTGGTCTTTAAGTTAGAAAAATAATGGATTTCAAAAAGATCTTATGTGCCCATCAGTTAAATACTCTTGAGCATAAGAGAAACTTTGCAAAAAAATAAACCTTAGCTTTTTCTGCTAAAATCTATTTTTGAGTTACCTATTTTCATTATTTACTGTAACTTCTAACAAGGAGATATATACAAGAAGGTATCTTATTGTAAGGAAGAGTGTTATAATCTAATTGCTAGATTAATACTATTCTTCTTAGACTAAACAAGACAAATTTTTTCTTGATAGTATATTATTTACAAAACATAAGGATTTCTTCATAAATTGTTAGGATGTGTTTTGTTATAATTGCCCAGTTTTCTTCTGTAATTCCTTCCTCAACAGATTTTATGATCTGATTTGCAAGGTCACTGATATCTAAATTACAATGTATCTCCAATTCCCCAGCAAAAATGTGCATCCTATTTCTTAATTTACAGGAATGTTTGGTCAGACCATGTTTAATCTTGAGAATCTCACAATAAATGTTGCTCATTTGTTTGAGTTTTAATTCAGTAGACAAGATGGTTAATGCTGAATCACTTTGTGAAAGTTCTTTTTCTATATTGTTTGATTCTGTTTTAATGAGCAATCTGACACCCCTTGCATGTCGCGTGTGTCCTCGCAACTAACTCGCATTTATAAAGATTGCTAAATGAACGTCGTTCATTAAAAAAACTTATTTAGAGTAAACATAACACATCTCAATGACTCAGACCAGGGCTAGATCAAAAAAAGCAAAAGAACAGCAGATTCAGAAAATCATTGAAGAAGCTCGTGATTTGTTCATTGAAGAAGGAACAAGAGGTTTTAGTATGAGGGCTCTAGCAAAACGACTTGAGATGTCTCAAGGTAACCTCTACAATTATTGGGTAAGTAAAAGAGAATTATGGTATGAAATAGTCAAAAGAGATTTTGCTGACTTCGAGAGCGAGCTTTCAAATATCGTTGCTTCCCATAAAGGAACAATTGTTGAGTTGCTTGAGGATTTAGCAGATTTTTACTTTGATTTTGCTGAATCAAATTATAGAAAATACCAAATAATGTTTATACTCCCACCTCCTCCAACTGAATCTAATGACCAAACTGAAATTATATTTGAACCTCAGTCGATAAACATGCTTCTGCTCATTTTAGAAAATGCTATAATAGAAGCAAAAATAGAGAACGTAGATTCTAAGAAATTAGCATTGTATTTGTGGACAGTTATGCATGGTACTGTGTTAATAACTAATACTATTTTGTTTAATGAAAAATTTGAAACAGCAGTTTTCGGGAAGAAAGATGATTTCCAAGAATATGTAAAGAATCAACTCAAAGCTCAATTGGATAAAGTGTTTACCAAATAATGAATACTACATTTTAATATTTATTCAAAGAATTTTCCGTGTTGTAAATTATTTTCTATTCTAATAATTGGAATGAATAGAATAATTAATAAGTGTCTGAAGTAGCGTAGAGAAACAAGGTGTAGGAAGGAAAATTGAAAATTAGTCCGTCCAATGTCTTGCAAAAGAAATCTCAAGAAACCTTCCGCACCAATTTCCCTTCTTAAAAAAATGGTTTTTATTTTTAGGTATTAGTGTAGAAAATCTTGTGTTTCATCGATATTACAAAGCATTAATAAATGAAGAAACTTTGTTTGTGTGGTTATTAAAATAACCTCAATTCAACTGGTGATACTGTGGATGAAATAAAACGAGAAGATTTACTTCGAAAACTTAATGATAACTCGGATCCTTTAAAAATCATCAATGATGAAGCTGTAGATTTTGTACTTTGGAAATTAAATGAGATAAAACAAGAGATAGGATTGAGGTTAAAGAATAGAGAAGAAAGAACTATTTCTAAAGACAGTGCATAGCAATTCAAATTTTATAAAGAAGTACAATTTTCTTAATGCCATGAGTTCTCTACTTGAGCCTATTGAATATATATGCGAAAAATTTGGTCCCAGAATAGCAGGAACCAAAGCTGACCTTGATACTTGCGATTACATCGAAGAGAAGTTTAAGTCCTTTTCATCAGAAGTTGAAACTGAATCGTTCACAGTAGTAGGAAGAGCTTTACAAAATCTTATCCTCTTTCTTGTTTGGGGTTATTTTGTGTCTGTTATAAGTTACTTTTTCCTCGCTCCTATTGCTCTAATATTAGCAACACTTATGTTATTAATCTATTACTTGGCAAGGTTTAGAGAAAGAAATCTAATTAACATGTTTGTGAAGAAAGGTGAAACCAGAAATATTATCGGCCATTTCAAACCAAAAGTAGAACCAAATAAAATTTTAATTTTTACAGGCCATCATGATTCTGCATTTCATATGCCTCTTTTTGAAAAAAAACTAAAACAAATTGCATTTATACAAAATAGCGCAATTTTCGGTATTGGTATGTTAGTTCTGTCAAGTATCTGGAAAACAATTTATTTTATCCCTCAAATCAATCCTCCGCTATACTTGTTCTCATATAATTTAGGCTCACTCGAAGTAAAGTGGTTTATTTTACCAGATGCAATCTTCGTTCTTGCTCTTGTTGGTTTAGGATTTGGTTTTTATTTCATGATGCAAATGGTAACAAATACTCCTTTACAAGGAGCAAATGATAACCTCACTTCTGTTAGTATGCTTCTTGCTTTAGGGGAATATTTGAAGGATAATCCACCTAAGCAGATTGAAATCAGATTAATCTCATTCGGCGCAGAAGAACCAGGATTAGTTGGAAGTAAATTTTATGTTGAAAAGAGAGATAAAGAATTGAATAATGCAATCAATATAAATTTTGAAACACTGGGGAGCGGTCAGCTTGGTTTAATAGTGAAAGAGAAAGAAAATAATATCTGTCATGATGAAGAATTAGTGAACCATTTACACGAGATAGGCAAAAAATATGTTTTTGAGTTACCATTAAAGAAAATCCATTTTGGAAATACAGATGCTGGAAGTTTTACTAGAAGAAATATACCAGCTACGACTTTGTTTGAATTTGGTGCAGTTGATGTTTTTGTTTTATGGCTTTCAACCGAATACTTTCCAAAAAATATTGATGAAAAAATATTGAAACAAGCTTTCGAATATTTACTAAAGGTAATAGAAGAATATGATCAGTTGTAATATACTACTATTTTTCCGTTTTTCTTGATATTTTCTTGTTTTTTATCATAACTACGATTTTCCTAATTAGGAAAAGTAACAATTCAACTACAATAAAAATACCATAAATATAACCAAGTAATGTTCCGAATAAAGCACCAAGCATACCACTAGCGTACATGTTCTCAAACAATTCTCCAATTTTGATTAAAGGATAGAAGGCGATATAACCAGGATTGATCGGATGTTCGATAGGATAAGGTGAAGGAATGCCTGTAAAGATGAAACCTGTACTTCTAGCTTTTATCTCATTGAAAATAGCTTCTTCTGTAAATTCAGTTGCGTTTAAAGTTGTCCAACAATATACTCCCTCTGGTTTGTGCATATCTGTACCTGTAATCATCCCTAGTCCATTATCTAGACAGAAATAGTAGGATTCATTGTCATATGTTTCACCATTAACAATTTCAATATAATCAATACCCCAATCGAATAATTGTTGTCTGGTAGGGTGATTAGTAGTGTAATCCATTGACCAAGGAATATGGTTTACAGTAACAACTCCACCTAAATCGTGGGTGGATTGAATGAAATCTTGTATTTCCTCATCAGTAGGAGTGTAAGTGTATGTCTTAAAAGTAATTAAAGTCTCATATTGAGCTTGAGCAACATTTGGAGGTAAAATTATGTTCATATGGATTCTGTCAGTGGTCCACTCTAAACCAGTAAGTATCTTGATAGTGTCGTTAAATTCTTCTCTAGCAATTAGTTTTATTTCTTCAACATTAGCAAAGGTATTATGATCAGTAAGAACCATAGCATTAAAACCCATAGAAATGTGCCAGAGCAAATTCTGTCGAGGAGTTAGGTAACCATCTGAGGCTAAAGTGTGAGAATGAGCATCTAACAAGATGTTCCATTCAGTATGATTATAGGATGGTGAGTAACTGAAACCATCCCAATCAGAATCAGTATATTTGTACTCAGGATAACCAGTAAAAGCAAAAGGAATAGAAACACCAATTATTAACCAAGTCAAAATATTCAGAATTAGAAAATGTCTAAGATACTTCATTACTGTACTTCTTTCCATTAAAATCAAATATCTGGTAAATGAGGTAGGTAAAAAAGTTTTGTTTAGAAAAAGGTGGTAGCGCCAACTAGACTTGAACTAGTGATCGTCTTGGGATTTCCAAGCTTCCGTATTTTCAAAGCTACATGTAATTGTATCTTATTATTATCAAGTGGTATGAGGTTAAATATTCTTGTTATTGTCTCTGTTGAAATATCCGTACCTTCAAAGATTCTATTATATAATAAGTAAAATGAAATATAAACTCGATAAAAAATGAGTTGTGTTTATTAAAAGAAAAAGGTGGTAGCGCCGACTAGACTTGAACTAGTGATCTCAGGGTTATGAGCCCTGCGGGATTTCCAAGCTTAGGGATCATGGGAAGAACATCCACATAACTTTCCCCACGGCGCTGTATCTATGGCACATCTTTTAAAATGAATCTTTTAAATCTTTGTTTAGCGTAGATTTCTTTCTTTAAAAACTCTAAAAATAATTCGTACTCAGTAGACTTTCATAGGTAAATATTGCGAATTAAAAAAAATTGAGAATAGCATAGATTTTCTATGCTAAATTTGTTTTCTTATGCTTTGCGTTTTCTATTGATTATAGTAATTCCACCAAGTAAAGCTATTATTGGTATTGCCATAAACCATTCAAAACCTGGTAATAGACCTGAAGCTACAGCTGGTAGGTTGTATCCTGTTTCTTCAACTCTTTGTTCAAGTTTATAGGTAATATCTGTTCCATCTATAGTTCCACTGTAATCCATATTCATGTAGTTACCTTTCATGTGACCATCTGTTTGATCATAAGCATATTGCCAGACAAAATCACCTGAAAAATTATCGCTTGCATTTGTAAAGGTTAAATCACAATGCCATTCGAATATCGCTATGCTTGTATCATTATCAAAGGTACCACCTACATTATCAAAGCTATAATCGGTATCTGTAACAACGCTAGTTACAAAATCATCCTGAGTCATTTGATAGAATATGTCTGAGAATGTAACTGGTTCTGCAAAGAAAATTGACATAATTTCTAGACCTAAATCCATTTCTGTTTGATTCCAACTCATTATTCCTGCATCGGTCATTAATAATGGGAAGAATGATAGTAAAATAACTCCTAGAACATCAAAAGGTGAACTGGTCCCACTATCGGTATCTGCACCAATTGTCATATCCCAACTAACTGAGCTTGCTGATGCAGCTGTAACATCAACATCAAATTGGGTACCAACTGCTCGATTCACATCTAGAAAATTAAAACCTGTACCTGAAGAAGAACTAGTATCAATAGCAACATCCCAAGATGCTGCTTCAACATCATAAGTAAAAGTTTCTCCAACAGTTACGCCATAGTCTGCTTGTGCCATAGTTGCTCCAAGTAAAACGGAAACAACTACTAACGGAAGTACTATTTTTAATATATTTTTCAATTAATTTATCTCCTAATAATAAAATTATTATTAGTTACAACTAGGGTGATTTTCTCTATATATGGTTTTCTTTGAAGGCGATTATTTTTTATTCTGGGTACAAACATGGAGATGTTTCCTCTAAGGCAGTAGAACTGCTTTGAAATGTTCTGTCTCATGGAAAACTTCATAACTTTTCTTGAGTTATCTAGTTTGAATGTTAGTTGAGTCCGATGATTCTCGATATGTACATAAGGTAAGAGCTAGAATCTCTACCATTATTCTATTATTAATCATAGACGCTATTGTGTACTATGTTCCATTTAGGAATGAAGTCTCTATAGGTGACTTATTCGGACTTTCTTTGTGGTTTTATTTTGGAATCCTAAATGCAATTCTGATAATCCTAGTTTATATCTTTGTAAATGGCGAGGTTGTTTTTGATTTCTCAGAGAAGCAGATTACTTTTAATGAATTTAAGAAGAGTAATTCATGGAATTTTGATGATCTTTGGGGACTCTATTTTTTAGCTTATGATGGTGATTATTTAATTAGAATTCGAACCTTTAGATTACGAACTCTTGATGTACGCTTGAAATTTAAGGAAGCCTATCATATAATTGATAAATTTGAAGAAGCGGGAATCCACTTAACTACAATTAGACCTGATCCCCCAAAACGAGTTTCAAAATCCTTTCCTCTATTAATCTCTAAATATGAAAAGGAGAAGAAGATAAAAGAATTCAATCCAGAAATTCCTGAATGGTATCGTGGTATTACTCTGAAAACTAAACTTATCTCAATCACAATCGCACCTTTCTTATACATACTTGGTGCTACTCTGATTATCCGTATCCCTTATCTTCTTGCTGGTTTAACAACAACCAAAGGAATTGTTTCTTTCATCTATGGATTAACTGTTTTCATTCTATTTGATGGTGGCTTGTATCTTCTGTTTGGTATATCTATATTTGTTCTCATTGCAAAACAGATTTCAAGATTTACTAATCATCCGAAATCAAAAGAAAATTTAGATGTTACAAAGAAAGAGTAAAATTAATTTATCCTACTGAAGTTGAATAATCATGTACGAATTTTCAGGTTTCATTGGCTCTTGTGCAAGAACCCAAGAGAGAAATTCATCAAGCGAGATCTATTATCTCTTAACTGAAGTTGTAGGTTGCACAAATGTTTCTGTTTCTCCCATTGTTTCTATCGCTGGTTTAACTTTAAGTTCTTTTGATGAAGATTCAGTTGAAATACTAGAAAAAATCCAGAAAGTGATTGAAAAAGATAATGCAATTTTGCAATATACTTTAAAGCTTGTTCCAATACAATATAGAATTCCTTCATCATTGGAGAAACTCGAAGAATTCTCATCTATTTTTGCAGAACAAATACAAGAAGGTGACACTTGGAGAATTAATTTACGTCGTCGTCACTCGACTTTGGAGCGCAATAATATAATTAGAACTCTTGCATCAAAGATTAGTAAAGGTAAAGTCTCTTTAGAGGATTCTAAGTTTCATCTAATCGTTGAAGTAGTGGGAAAGTGGACTTATCTTGCTTTGTCAACAATTTCCGAACTCTCTCTCTCACAATTTATTAACTTTGAAGATACTGATGACTTTACTTTCTAATATTTCTCTTTAAAAAAAATAAAAAAATAAGAAAGAAAAGGTTAAAACTTCTAACCTTTAGCTCTTTTTTAGGTCTCTGGCTAACTTAAAGGTCTCTTGCGGAAACTGTTTTTCTTCCATTTGCTTTAGCTCTATTAGCTGCTTTATTAACTAAAACAGCAACTTTTTCATCTAAAGCCTTTAGAAGATCTCCACCAACCTTATAATCGCCGAGTTCCTTGACATAATCTCTGATTTTTGATTGAACAATCATCATTTTACTCGTACTTCTGTCGGTTTTTACTCACCTAAGAGGTAAGCATGTTTATACCTTCCCCCTCTTATTAAAAACCTTTTCGGTAACGTCGAGAAATTTCGTTATTACAACCCTTCTAATTAAAGAATTCGTTAAAAAAGATTTTTTTACGCCCCAAAATGAGAATATTTTAGCCTTAGAGGTTATTTCGGTCTGAAACTTTGAAAAATTGTTGTTTCTCGCTGTATTATAAAGCTTTAAAAGCAACCTCAAAATTTCTGCAATTTGATCGTCAGAAAATGAGAAAAAAATGATCTAGCTCTATAAATTTTCTTTGAGTAAATCTCCTAGTCTCCTTACTCCTGTGTCAATCATATCTTTTGGTAAGAATGAATAACCTATTCGCATTCCACCGTTAATAACCTTTAATGGCTGTATCTCTCTTGCCTCTGGATCATATGAATGACCAGCTGGAGGATAGAATGCTGCACCTGGTACTACCAGTACTTCATTTGGATGAAGAACCTCCTGATTGAACTTTCTTACATCGAATGAATATGCTTTTTCTCCTTTAGGTTGCCACCAGATGAAAAATCCACCTGTTGGATTAGTAAAGTCTCCTTCTGGAAATGTATCAAGAAGTGCTTTGTAAGCTACATCCTTCTGTTCTTTGTATTATTGTACAATATCTGGCAACTGATCGTCTATATATTTATTATAATAAATTTCTGCAATTCTTTTTTTATTTGCTTGTTGTTCTCTTTTAATTCTTGCTTGATC
>CAZJUB010000105.1:0-8116 GCA_964549075.1 uncultured archaeon
ATTTATAACTTTATTTATTTTAGCTTTTAGACAGGTTGAGCAAATCCATCTTTCATCAGGCCATAACCATGTTAATCCTATTGGGTCTTCTGCTGTTGCTTTTTCTTGTTCTTTTCCGCAAAACTCACAATTCTTTATACTTTCATCTATTTCAACTTCTCTTTTTTGTAGCCTTTTTTTTAAAGCTTCCTCAGTTTCATAAGAAATGTTTAATCCAATTTCAATTGCTCCTTCTGAAAGAGTTGATGAACTTGTTCAACAATTAACTGACAAATCTGATGATTTACTTAATACATATGGTGTTCCGGGTTTAGCAATAGCTTTTATTTCAAATAATAATACAGATATGATCGTTAGAGGGAGAGCAGATTACTGGAAAAATCTACCTCTAACAGAAAATCATTACTTCCAATTAGCCTCGGTCTCCAAGACACAGTGTGCATTTGCTATAATGAAGCTAGTAGAAGAAGGTCTGGTAGATCTTGATTTTCCAGTTGAAACATATTTGACAAGCTGGTCCTTACCCGAAAATGGTTTTGACAATAATGGTGTTACAATCCGTAGAATTCTGTGCCATGTAGCTGGACTTTCTGTCAGCGGGGTACCTGGAGTTCTTAAACAAGCGAATCTCCCAAGTATCCAAGAAGCACTTACTGAAGCAGATGTAAAGGTTATTGCTGAACCTGGATCAGTTTACATGTACTCAGGTGGAGGTTATGGTATCCTTCAATTGGTAATTGAAGAAGTAACTGGTCTGACTTATGATGAATATCTCTACTCAGAAATTTTACATCCTCTTGGGTTAAATAATACACATACACAATGGGTGGATTTTTTTAGTGATCAAATTGCCAAAGGCTATGGGAATTTCTACTTGCCTTCTATTCTAAGTTTTACTCCATTTCAAGCTGCAGCAAGTCATTATTCTACTATCTTAGATTTCACAAAATGGTGTGAAATGTTTATTTATGGCCAAAGTGTTCTCAATTCGAGTTTAGTAGATTTAATGCTCACTCCTCAGTATGGAGAAAATTGGGGGTATTCCCTAGGATTTGAGTGGAAAAAACTTGCTAATGGGCTTTCAACTTTAGGACATAATGGCGATAATTGGGGGTATCACAGCTCATTCAGATTCTCTCGAACTACTGGTGATGGACTAGTAATTATGACTAACGGAGATCGAGGAGCACTGTTGAGAGATCATCTTGTTGCTGTATGGGAAAACATTATTGGAGAAAACAGCGATTCTGGAATTAATTTTGGTAATCAGAAACGTTCTACAACAATAACAGCTATCACCATGTCATTTACAGCAATTTTAACTATTGCTGTGGTTTTAGGTTTTAAATACAGATTTTTAAGTTTAGATTCTCCTACTTATAACTTTAGAGATTCATCAAGAAAGAGAAATCTTTTACTCATTCTGCGAATATCAATTTCATCTCTGTTAACAATAGGTTTTATTTTTTTTGTTCTTCTTTTTGGGTGGACTTATGGTGGATTTTCATATGCACCATTTTATTTTATTTGGACTGATATTATTATGTTGATGGTAACTGCATGGACTATTCCAGCGAGTCAGATAATTCAGTTCGATACTAAATTTATAAAAAGAAAATTACGAAAATAATACGAAAAGAATCGTGATTCTTGTTTTTAAAACCTTACATAGTTATTTTTGAAGAAATAGTGTGTATGCCTTGTTGTTTTATCTACTTTAAGCTTGTGATAAACTCGTATTGTTGTTTTATATCTACCTTAATTACTTAACCTCCTTTTTTTATTCCTTTTAGTTGTGAATTTCAATCTTTGTGTGTTAGGTTCTCGAAGTTAGAGACGACTATTCTTTCATGTGGGAAAGTAATCTCATAATGTGAGAAAGACTTATAAATGTTTGAGAGGCAGAGCTGGTATGGAAGAGTACACCCTCAAGAATTATCAGAAGGGATTCGAGCAAGATCAAGCCAATATAGGCTATCAGGTAGCGCAAAATTGGCAATATGCTCACCAAACTGATGCTGAAAGACTGAAGGTGATCTACTCAGAACCAAGTTTCGATCCTGAGACAAGACATTACTGTTTCAAAGGTAACGAAATGATTGGTTTTCTAACCTCGAAAGTCATTGAGCCCAAAGAAGATGGGAGGAAGAGAGCTAGTCTCGTCTTCCCCTCAATCTTACCTGGCTATGAAGGAGCGACAGATATGCTCTTATCTAAGGCATTTAGTACTCTTAAGGATAAAGGAGTAGAGGTTGTGGAAACATATGTCTCCGCTATTTCTGGGAATAATTATGATCTCACCCAGAAATGGGGATATAGACACATCAAAGACCAAGATAATCTTGTATATATCTTGAATGGTGTTGATTTGAAGGAAATTGGTGAGAAAATCAAAGTTCGCGAATTTGATAAAAATCAAGATCTCGAGAAGTGGCTAGCACTTGTTCGAGAATACGATGAGATTTCTGTAGAAACAGAAAAACAGCTCCTCCAAAAACTAAACAATGAAGCTGGTAATATTGTAGCTCATCTGGTTATTGAAGAAGACGGGGAAATAGTTGGAACCACTCTAATTTATCGAAATGATATTAAAGCGAATACAGCTAATCTGCCATTTACCTATGTTACTGAAACAAAATATTTACACGCTTTAGCTACCAAAGTTAAAGAAATAGGTAAGAGAGAGAATATTGATCTCTTCTTTGTATGGCTGTTTAGAGGAAGGCTAAAACTTAGAAAGCATTTTGATGCTTTGAACTTCAAATATGGACAACCAAGTGCAGGACTATTTGAAAAGGAGCTGACTTAATCACGCTGACCGTGCGAAAAATCGCTGTGTCTAGTATTTAAGCAAACCAAAAAGGGGAGGGAGCTTGTTCTCTTCTTCCCTTCTTATTTTTTGATATATGCAATTATTATTATAGGAAATTTTTCAACTTTCAACTATGATTACTGCAAATATGATTGCTGATTACTTTGTATGGGCTGAAGATGTTTTACTTCAAATTTCAAGTACTCTCAGTCAAGAAGAATTTTTACGAGATTTAGGTCATGGAGGAAACTTATTTGATATTTATTATCATTTAGCAACAGATCATGTAGAATGGTATCAATATGTAACTGGTGATGAATTATATAAATTTCCAGAGAATAAAACAGATTTAAATGGAAAAGACCTCCTCTCAATAATCTCAGAAACTAATTTGAAATGGAAAAAATTAGCTGAAAAAAGACCTTTCGAAATTGTCGAAATTAAAGAAGGAGAAAACAAAAGAACTCTTATCTTAGGAGAATTGATATTTCACATAAATAATCATGCAGCGTATCATAGAGGACAAATTGCTTTAGCATTAAGGATACTTGGAAAAGAAGTAAAAATGACAGACTATGTTCCTTATCTGTGGGAAAAAGATTAGTTTTTCTAGTCTTCCTCTTCAGTTTTTTCTTGTTCTAGCTCTTCCTCTTCTTTCTCTTTTCCCTCTTCTTCGTCATCTTCGTCATCTTCTCCTATCAGCTTCTTATATTCTTTGATTTTTCCTTCTTCGCTAGTTTCTTCTAGTACAAGAACGTATTCCATACAACCCCTCGCTCGTTCTCGTCGTTGAATCATATCATCAATGTTAGTTGTAATATCCAGATGGATGACTACATCTGCAGCATCTAGATTTAAACCTCTTCCACCAAGAGGTGTAAAAATTAATACTTTAACATGTCCTTCATCAAAATTTTGCAGAGTGATTCTTCTAGTATCCTCTGTACTCTGACCTGAAAGATATTCAACATCTGGAAATCCTAGATTTACTAAAAGTCTCTTAAGGTAATTCCCTAAAGCTATATATCTAGTAAAAATCAATATTTGTGCTCCTCTAAAAAGATGTTCATGGATGATATCTATAGCAGTATAAATTTTTGGATGAACAAGACCTCGTGTAACTTTCTCTTCTGGATTTTCATATTTCGGTAGATCAACACGATAAGTAACTAACTCCTTTCCGAGTTCTATGATTCCTTTGAAAATCTCTTTGTTTTCATCATCTTCGATATACTTTAAGAACTCTCCAGGAGTAGATTCAAGTAGAAGTAATCTTGCATGACTGAATTTAAAGAGTCGTCTGAAAGCAAGAATGAGTTCATTTTTTGTGTCTTCATCCTTTATTTCATACTTACCTAATTTACCTGGAAATTGGTTGATTTTTTCTAACCTCTCTAAAGCTCCACTGTAAGACATCTTGATTATTTCTAAACGTGAAAGTTTTACATTGAGTCCTTTTTGGATAATTTCAACTGGTTTTGTAATCTGTGCTGAAATCTGTTGGTCTATCTTGATATAGTCCTCTCTTCTGATTTTATGGATTTTTGTAACAGTTTCGTAAGGAGAAAGATCCAATCTCTGCATTAACAAAGTATTTTCTCCAAAAAGTTTGAGTATAGCATTAGCTTTCTGTTTATCTCTAGTACCTGATAAAGCTAAGATAGGAAATTTGTTTCCTTTTTCTCTTAAATCAAATAATCCTTCAAAGTATTTACTTGTTCGAAATCCAGACATATCTCTTGCAAGAATATCTGTAGCTTCATCGATAACACAGATATCTATGTTCTCAAATATATTCATTCGAAGTTTAGTCTTTATCTCAAAGTAGTCATTCATAAGAGCAGTAATGGGTGAAAAAATAACTGTTGAAGCTTCGTACATCTTACTTTTTTGTCTCAAACTCAATCCTTTACCAGTTGAATCAAACAGATATCCGAGATTTTCAATGTAACCAAATTTCTTCCCCATTTCTAGAGCTTGACGACATCGCAAACCAGCTGCTTCCCTTGCTGAAGTAAAGATAAATTTAGCAGTAGGTTTCTGCATTTTAATAGCTAAAAAAGATAAAAGAGCAATTATTGTTTTTCCTGTTCCATAAGGATAATTAAGAAGAATAGAGTTATCAGGTAACGCTTCTATAATCTCATTTACAGCAGCGAGCTGATAATCTCGTTTTTCAATAGTTAATTCGTCAATTTTATTCTCAAATTCAGCAGGAATGTCCATTCTTTTCAAGATACCTTATTACTTGTCTTTTAAAGAATTTCTAAAACCTAGTGAATTTACTTATCTTGACTTTCCATCCAGCCCTTGAATTTCTCTTTCCATTTTTCAGGGATCATAGCTTTGAATTCTTCCCAATCTTTTACATCTTCAAGTTTCTTGAGATCTTCTAGACTTTTGATTTGTTTATCTTCTCCTAGTTCCTTCTCCTTCTTCTTTTCCTTTCTTTTCTTATTAGCTTTAGAAATAGCACCAATTGCCATTACTATTATGAAAAGAATAAACATTCCAATGAAAAGAGGAATATAGAGAAGAGCCATAGTTACATGCTGATCTATGAAGCTTTCAGTGTTATACCACTGCGATATACCCCATATAGTAAAGGTAAACCAAGCAGCAAAAGCACTAAACGCTATAAGACGTCCAATAAATTTACCAAATTTTCCCATAGATTTCACCTAACATCCTTTTATTGTTTGATTTTGGTTAATCAAATAAGGTATTTCCTATATATAAATTAAATTGAATCACCATAATCTTTCCTAATTTTGCTGTTTTCTGAACCATTCAACAGTTTTATTGAACGCTTCTTTCTTCGAGACAATAGGCTTATAACCAAAATCTCTCTCAGCTTTATCACTAACGAAAGTGTGATCTACACATGTTTGAACAACTGCGAATCGATTGAAATTTGATTTTGGTGCAAAAATTTCTGTAAAAAATGATAGAAAATACGCTAATTTGTATGGAATAGTTTTTGTTGGAACAGGTAAATCAAGAGCTTTTAAGAATGGTTCCATAAAAGTAAATAAGTTATCAGCTGGTTGATGATCTGCAATGAAATAACATTCACCAGGTACTGGAGATTCAGCATGTAAATGTTTAGCAGCTAATATGTGGGCATGAGCTGCATTTTCTGAGTAAACATGACTAAAACAAGCTGATCCATCGCCTAATTTGATATTATTCTTACTTTTAGCTACTTCGATAATGTTGGCAATATGATATTTATCTCTGGGTCCATACATACCAACTGGTCGCAAAGCACAAGTCAATAAACCATTTACACCATTTGCTGCTATCGTTTCTTTTTCCGCAACTATCTTTGTTCTAGAATAATGATCTTTTGGAGTTTTCTTGGGATAAGGAAGACTCTCATCACCGTAGATTATAGGTATTTTTCCATCAACAACTACATCTAAAGTACTAGTGTATACCAATCTAGAAATACCGTGATTGAAGCAAGCTTCTACCACATTTCTGTTTCCTACAATGTTTACTTTATCATAAATCTCCTTGGTTAAATCAGGATTCCAGACAGCAGCTGCAGTTTGAAAAACAGTATCTATATCCTTACAAACTTTATCAATAGTTTCTTTGTTTGTTATATCGCCTACTATTACTTCTGCTCCGTCTATCTCAACAGGATTAATGTCAAGTACTCTCACATAATATCCTTCATCTAGTAGTTGTTGGACAATTTCGTATCCTAGCATTCCAGCTCCCCCAATAACTAAACAGTTTCCTAAATTGTTTTTTGCATTCATATACTCACTCAATTCTTAATTGTAATTGCATTTTCAGGACATTGTTCCACACATTTCATACAGAGTGTGCAAAGACTAGGATAAAGAGGTGTAATCCTCCAAATTTGAGGATCGTATTGATTATCTTTCTCATAGTGCTCCAAAGATTGATGTAAAAGAAATAAAGCTGGTTCGCAAACTTTCATACAAATAGCACAACTTCGTGGATCAATTTTATTTCCATCCCCACAAATTGAATAATCGATTGAAATCTTTATCTTACCCATGCAGTTCAATCCTTTAGTATTTACCAACCAAAGCGGGAATTACTTGACGTGGAACTATTTCTATTGCATCGTATCTACACACATGAAGGCATATACCACAGCCATAACATACTGATTGATCGATTTCAGTTCTCTTGGTTTTTTCATTAAAACTTATAGCTCCAAACTGACACATTGTTAAACAACGTTTACAACCTTGACAGTTGTCAGGATTGTTTTGAGCTACATATTCTGCTTTAAAGATAGATTTTATCCCAAAATCTAGTCGAGGACGAATTCCTGCACATTCAGGTGTTTTACATGCACAGAGATTGTTGATATATGGAAATGCTCCATACCATATTGTTCCAATATAGCCTTTTTTATTGAACTCTGTGAACTTCTCAATAGCTTCTTCTTTAGTAAGTCTATATTTGCTATCTTCTGGTTCAGGTATGAAACGAGGGAGTTTATCAATAATGTCACTCATAACTCCAAAATTTATACAACAAGCTTCTTTCTCTCCCCGTGATTGATACCTACACATGCAATATTTCATAATTATTGTATTTTCATCCACACAATTCTCGAGAATAGCAATTGCATCATCTAAGGGAACTACTTGACCTATATGTCCCTCTGCTTGTTTAGGATTAAATTTAGGTTTAGTTGAATGAAGCATTCTTTCAGCAAAATGCTTTACAATTCTGCCAATTATTGGGGTTTGAATTTTATACCCTAAACCTTCAGCACTGAATCCTGCGATTTTTCTGACTTGCATAGCTTCAAATGTCTTGTATTGTTCCATCAAAAATTCTTTTAGAGAATCTTCATCTTGATTGAACTCATCCATTACTTCAATAGAGTAGTTTTTAGCGTTAAGATACCATTTTCCTGCAGTTCCATGTTTGAGACAATGATCGCACATACAATATATCCTCTAAATAACACACTAGTGGTTTTTTGAGGAACAAAATGCGGATTATAAAAAACTTAAGCCGAGTATTTCTCAATAAACATGAAAATGTAATTACAAGAAATCAGAAAAACTTTTTTTATCTCTTAAGTGATAAGCCAAACTCGTATAGTATGCTTCTAACTAAGACAATATCAACCTCATATTTCATAGAGATTTGACCAATAGGCATACCTTGAAGCCTTTGAAGAACAAGTTCTGGCAAGATTTCTATATCACGTGTTTGTTGTCTTACTGAAGTTACATTTACACCTGAATTACGGATTAATATGTTTATTTGTTTTTCTTATAAATCCAGAAATATCGCAATATA
>CAZJUB010000106.1:0-1541 GCA_964549075.1 uncultured archaeon
AATATCAGAATTATTAATAATTAAATTCCTTGCAGGAACATATCCTAATAATTCAATCCTTTCTTTTCGAGTGAGATTAGCTAAATTGCTGTTATTAATGTATATATTACCTTTAATCTGATCTTCCTCAAATGCAGTGATAATTCCAAGAATTGATTTTGCTAAAGTACTTTTCCCGCTTCCACTAGGTCCTGCAATTACGATAAATTCACCTTCGTTTGCAGAAAAATTGATAGCGTTTAATGCTAGATCCCTTGAATTAACATATCTAATACTTAAGTCTTTAACATCTAGCATTTAACTCACATTAAGTCTATTTTTCTGTTGTTTTTTCAAGATTTTGCTCTTCAGCTTTTTTATCTTCAGATTTTAATATACCTAAGTCTCGTAGATAAGAAACCAAAGGCATAGCAATAGCAGTACCAAAAAACACTTGAGCTATATTGAAAGGAATTTCAACCGCTGCTCCTGCAACCCCTACACCTATTACAAAAGCTTGGTAGATGAAGTACCCAACAACAATAAAAATACCACCTATAGCACATGAAAGAACCATCACTCCAATATCATTAGATTTCAAAATTGAAATTAAAATTGCTAGAGCCATAAGTAAACTAAGTATTATTGCAAGTATTAGCAGAACATATCCTGGAATTGCTAAAGAGTACACTTTATCAGGTCCTGAAGCGCCATAAAATGATGTTTCAACAGTGAAAGTTTCTTTTGAATAGATCGCTGAAAAAGTAATTAAAAACGCACTTAAACCTAAAACTGAAACTGATTCAATTATTATTTTTGCTTTGTTAGCTACTTTTTGTTTTAATCTCTTACTTAATAAAAATAATAATCCTACAGTAAATCCTTCCAAGGCTTTTAGTATCAATGTAGCTGGAGCGTAAATACCATATCCAAGAGCAAGATCTGCTAAAGCTGCTCCAACACCTCCAGAAATAGCACCAGTAATAGGACCTCCTATAAAAGCTGCAATATATACGAAAGCTTCCCCTATATTAAAGAAACCAGTTGAGGATGCAATATTAAGATAGAAGATTGATGTAGAAAGAAAAACCAAACCTGTAAACGTGACAATTAACGCTAAACTTCTTATCGATTTAACTTCTTTAGTCATTTTTTCTGTTAAACTAACTTCATTCATTAACTCACCTTCACAACATATACAAGATTCAACTTGTATATTATATTAAAATCTTTTTGGTTTGAAGATAAATAAAAATTTCTAGGTGAACTTTAGTTTTATAAAGCACAAGGTATTCATAAATTCTAAATATAATAATTTTGAATCATATGAAAACAAAAACAATTCTATTTAGTTTCAGTTTGATATTAGTATTTATGATTCTACCACAATTATCTGGTGCAACACAAGTTGTACCAGATGCCACTGTAATTAATGATGAAACACAATTTAGGCTTTTAAGTAAATTTATTGAGCAATTTAGACACCGATTAAATTCTACACTGTGTTCAAATTGTACTTGTGATTGTGATTGCGATAATTGTACTTGTGACTGTGATTGTGA
>CAZJUB010000106.1:1641-7753 GCA_964549075.1 uncultured archaeon
TGTGATTGTGATTGCGATAATTGTACTTGTGACTGTGATTGTGACTGTGACTTTTTACGTCTCAGAGATAGAATACAAGATCGTTTACATGATTTCGAAAACTGTACTATGTTTAACATTCTAAATTGTTTGAGAACTAATGAGTGATAATGATGAAATCACTCTTCTTTTTCTATAAGAAATATACTTTAAATAAAATCTATTAGATTTCTCATTTTCTCAATTGTTTCATAGCCTTTTCTTGTCAGTTCATATTTTTTTCTTTTAGCTGTTTTTGATGAAACTGAAATTAAACCTCTCTTTTCCAACTCTGTAAGATGTTGATATATAGATTGTAGAGATTGCATTTTTCCAAGTGTTTCCCATATAGAATAACCATAAACAGCTTTTTCCTCAGCAATTAGATTAAGAATTTCAAATTTTGTAGTTGAACTTTCTGATAATCCCCAAACTACTTTCTTCTTTCCTCTCATCTGAGCTGCATAAATGTTTAAAGCATTAAAACCTGAACCAGACATAATTGCAACAGAATCAAGTGTGTTAATCAAATCTTCTTCTAAAAGAATCTTTGCAGCAACTAATACTGAAGCTGAAGCTGGTTCAATGAAAAGACCTTCTTTTTTTGCTAGTAACATAGCTGAAGATATCATTTCATCTGCTTTTACCTCAATTTCCTTACCTTTTGTCTTATACAAAACATCCTTAACTTCATCAAGTAGAAAAGGTTTTGAGATATTGAGTGATTCTGCAAGATGAGATATTTTCGTTTTCTCTAACGCTACAGCAAAAATCGATGGAATTTCTTCAATCCATCCTGATTTGAGAGCATCTTGAAAACCTCTGTAAATAGAATAAATAAGAGAACCAGCTCCTCGAGGTACAACAATTGATCGTATGTTGGACAATTGTATAGCGAGTTCCAATCCTATTGTTTTTTGGCCTTCTATAGTAAGGATATTTGTGTCTGGAGTAGCCAAATAACTGTTCTTGGAAAGAGCATATTCTTGAGCATTACTGATGGATTCATTTAATGATCCTCCAGATTCTATTAATTTAATTCCAAATATTTTCATTTGCTCTATTTTTGATAATTCAAGATTCTGAGGGACAAAATTAACTGCTGCAAGACCAGCTTTTGCAGCATATGCTGCAAGACTTATACCAAATGAGCCTGTGCTTGCACCTACAATAGTATTTTTCTTCATCCTAATAGCATCGGATACTATAAGTGAAAGTGCTCTATCTCTAAAAGAACCAGTAGGATTTCTAAATTCAAGTTTCAGATTAAGGTTTTGATAACAATCTAAATTCTTAATTTTCACATCAGGTGTGTTACCTTCAAAAAGTGAGATAGGTTTGTCATATTTAGGCAAAAAATCGGAAAGAGACCACATTGTTTGTAATTGTATCTGCTCTATTTGGGAACCTTTGATTGGAGGAATGACCACTAAATTGTTGCAACTCGAACAACGTAAAATAGGATCATCAAATGTTTTCCCGCATTCAATACATCTTGGTTGTTCTTTCCACATTCAGATTAAAATAGGTACCAAAGAATATAATATTTGTGTCAATTCATTAAAACTCAGTTAAGCCTAATGGTTCTTCATTCTTGTCAACTTCAATATCACACTCGTTAAGCTCTTCAAACAACTCCTCAAGTCTAAATGATATAGGATCCTCAAAATCTAGAAAAAAATCAACATCCATATCTGCTAAGTGTCTGAGTAAAACAATTAACAGTTCTTTCTCTTTAATTGAGTTAACTATAATCTTCATGAAAAACAAAAATAATTGATTCAAAAAAACTTTTCTAATTAATATCATATAAAATGAATAGATTAGAGCTTTTGAATTGCCATTCTCATCAGATTTAAAAGGAAAAAATAGAAATTAATTCTAATGATTCAAGCAGTATACATCATTTCTAGAACGGGTGTACCCATTTATTTTCTTGAACAACAAGAATCTACAGATGATGTAACCAAAGTAACATTATTTTCAGGTGTTATTTCTGCTATTCGAACAGCTCTGATTCAGATAGATGCAGGAGAAGCTAATTATTTGACTACTCTAACCCATGAAATTTTTCTAGAAGCGACAGACAATTTTGCAGTTGCTTTTGTTAAAGACATGAATGATGAGTATGATAATAAAACAATGAATCATATGATATCAGAATTAATTACACTGATAGCTTTCCAATTTGTTGAACTTCCGGAAGTAGGGATTTTATCTCCAGAAGAAGAACAAGAAATTGAGAAAATTATAAAAAAATTGCTTGATAAATGGGAAGAAATAATAAAAGAAAGCCAAGCATCGAAAAAATTGAAAGAATCTTTATGGTGATATTATGTTAATAAGTAATGGCATACCAGTATTAGCAATAATTATAGAAAGTATAGTCGCAATAAGCATGGGATTTTTAACAGTAAGAGGATTCATGAAATATGCTGAAAGGAGAAGAAAACCAACCCTCTCTTTATCTCTAAGTTTTCTGTTTATGGCTCTTGCAGTTGCTAGTAGTGCTGTTGGAAAATGGATTCAATTTTTTAAGAGTTCACCAATACTGAGTTATGATGACGGTTTCATAATAATTGCATATATGATGACTGCAATAGCAAATATATTCATCTTCGTCTTTATAGATGAAGTATTCTTGAATTTTGGGAATCTGTTGGTTGCAATCTCAGGTTTACTGAATGGTGTAACTGTAGGAACACTGATAATAATGAATGATTTTGGAGAGGATCTATATAATGAAGCTCTACCTATAGTTATATATCATGCTGCTTTATCTCTTATTACCTTTGGTCTCTTAGCTGGTTTAGCAATAAGAGAAGCTGTAAAAAGTGAACAACAACTTCCTAAAGTAGGATTTGTTCTAATTGCAATGTATGGAATCTTTGTTGCATTAGTATTTATTTTGTTTGCACTTGATTTAGCTATGCCTACAGGCTATACTCCATTTTACTATGCTGCTTGGATATCAGCTGGTGTTGGTGTTTTGTGTGGGTATTTAGGATATATTTTCCCAGAATGGCTAAAGAAAGTTCTAAAACTAGAAGGATAATCTTCTAGTATTTTACTCATTTTTTTGTTTAATGAACAGTGTTTGTTTAGTCGAAAATATTTTAAATAAGTTAAAAACAATCATACTAAATTAACGTAGTGGATTATTATGCCAAAAAAGATTTGGAGTTACTGTGAGGGGATTCCTGACCCAGTAGAGATACCGGAAATCAGTGTAATTGATCTGTTTAGAGAAACAGCTAAAAACTACCCCGAAAGATACATTACTGAATTTAAAGGAAAATTCAAGAAATACAATGAAATTGAAGAGGAAATTAATAGATTTGCGAATTCTCTCAAAGAATTAGGTGTTAAAAAAGGAGATAGAGTTGCATGTTTAATGCCTAATTGTCCTCAATATATAGTAGCATTTTTTGCAACTAACACTTTAGGAGGAATATTTACAGCTATAAGTGTACTATATACCTCAAAAGAGATCAGATATCAGCTCCAAGACAGCGGAGCAAAAGTTCTGGTAACTCTTGACCTCTTTCTAGATAAAGTAAGAGAGATAAAAGAAGAAACTGAACTAGAAAAGGTTGTAGTATCTTCTATAGCAGATGAACTGCCAGGATTTACAGCTTTTCTGTACAAAGCATTATTAGCGAGAAAGAATCCGAAAGTTATAGATGAATTAATCTATAAAAATCTTATAAAAAATGGTGAAAATAAAGAGATAAAGACAAAAGTTAATTCAAAAGAAGATATAGCTGTTTTGCAGTACACCGGGGGTACAACTGGAATCATGAAAGGTGCTATGTTAACAAACTATAATTTAATAGCTCAAGCCACTATACTACCTTATTGGATTCAATGGTTACCTGAACTCCCTAAAGGCCAATACAAAATTTCTGGCTGTTTACCTATGTCTCACATTTTTGGTTTTTCAACCTCTTTTCTATGGACAATCGCTCTAGCTGGCTTACTTTACTTGATTCCAGATCCTAGAGAGATTGAAGAAGTCATACAAAGTGTTCACAAATACAAGATTCACTTCATGTTTGCAGTTCCTGTTCTTTACCAAAAAATAGCAGAACATGAAAGAGTTCACAAATATGATTTATCTTCTCTTTATTTGTGTATTTCAGGTGGAGAAGGTCTTCCTCCTTCAACCTCTGAGTTATTTGAAAAGGTAACAGCTGCCACTCTTGTTGAAGGATATGGTTTAAGTGAATCTTCACCAGTGACACATGTTAATCCTGCTAGAGCTGAACTCAGGAAATTAAATTCAATCGGTATACCTATCCCAAATACTCTAGCTATGATTGTAGATCAAGAGACTCATGAAGAGATTACTGAATATGGTAAAGAAGGAGAGCTCTGGATTCGTGGTCCTAGTGTTATGAAAGGTTATTGGAACAACAAAGAAGCTTCTGATGATGTGCTTAAAAAAGGTTGGTTAAGAACTGGTGACATTGCAACTATGGATAACAAAGGATACTTCTCTGTCGTTGATCGAGCAAAGGACATGATAATCGTTTCAGGATACAAAGTTTGGCCAAGTGATGTTGAGGATGTTCTTTATGCACATCCAGATATTAACATGGCTGGAGTAGTACAATTTAAAGATGGTGACAAAGAACGTGTTAAGGCTTTTCTTGTTGCTGAACCAGGAAGTAAAGAACTTACTCAAGCAGAAATTAAAGCGTATTGTAAAGACAAGTTAGCTCCGTACAAAATACCTACTATTATTGAATATAAAGAAGATCTTCCACGAACTGTTGTTGGAAAAGTATCTCGAAAAGATCTTCGTGTTCCAGAAACATCGTCTCCAAATATAAAAAAAGAAGTAGTTAAGAATAAATGAGAGAATAGACTACTTTCTTCTATTTTTCAATTTTCTTCTATTTTTCAATTTTCTTCTATTTTTGAAACAATTTCCAATTCTTTTTCTCGTCTAAGTTTTTAGGTCCCCAAATACTTAGTACAATCACAGCAACGATTAGATTCAACACAAATACCGCTAGCATTCCTACCGATGGTATCCACAAATTAGGATGAGTAAAAATAACTCCACCATTTATTGAAAACACCTCTAACAAACTAGGAGATGAAACAGCATAATTCGGAAAGAAAGGTAGAACTAAGAATCCTTTTTGCCAGAAAGGTAATAACATAGCTGCTGCATTTCCCATCCAATGAAAAATCATTACTGCAAGAATACTATTAGTATTATTATATATCCAAGTATAAAGTATAGAGATTACCAATTGTAGTAGAATAAAAGCCCAAATAGGGATATACCATTGAGTTGATCCTTTCATAAAATGCAATGGTAAATGCCACACTCCCCAGATTAAACCAAGTATTAAACTGGACATTAAAGCGCTTTTCTTTTTCTGTAAAGATTCCAACGCATATCCCCTCCACCCTAATTCTTCTCCTAATGGTCCTCCAATAAAGAACATAATGAAGACATTAATCAGAGTACTCCACATAAATCCAGTATCCCATGTGTCTCCAGAAAGAGGTACTGCTATGACATATGATATACCTGTAATTACAGGGATTAACAGAAATATTATAATCCACCATTTCCTATCAAATCCAACTCTTATAAGTTTAGAAAGAAGTTCTTTAAGACCTGTTTTACCTGATTTAAAACCAATTACAGTTATAGCTCCGACTGCGGGACCAAATGTAGCAATGTTTGTTACTAATCCAACCCAATCAGGAAGAACAATAACTCCTTGAGAAACTAAAACACTTGGAAGCCAAATTAACCATGAAAAAATAAAAGTAATTGCAAAAAAAATTGTCAAATCACGAATAGAGTTATTTTCTTGATGTTTTGTACATTCAATCATTCTGAATTCTATTAAAGCATTTATATTTTAATTTTTAGCAAGAACTTTGAATCACATTTTATTTTAGTAGTTTTTCAATCCTTTTTCTATCTTCTTCTTTTAGTTCATCTAAACCATCGACATTATTTATTGACAATCTTTTCCAAAATATACAATTCTCATGATTCCAGCGATAATTTAGATGGTCTACATAATAATTTGGTTGACCTACGCGTATTGTATCTTTTTCAATT
>CAZJUB010000107.1:0-7671 GCA_964549075.1 uncultured archaeon
ATCATTAATCTGAAAGGCTTTTTGAGGACTGAAACCTCTCCCTATTGCCTTTACCATGTCTCTAGCTTTCCATAAACTTATTGGATCTTCTAATTCTTCCTCTTCTACTAATATAATTACATCTCCACTTTGGCTATCAATAATCAATTTTGTATCAGTTATTTCTTCTATTTTCTTTTTAGTACTTCCTTTAGGTCCAATTAGTACTGCAATTCTTTCTAAAGGAATTCGCACAAGAAACTCGCTAGACATTTTATCACCTTTAAAACTCCATCGAAATAATTTTTGGGCTGCGAAATGTACCGCTAAACTCTTCATAAACTACACCATCTGGTATAACAATAACACTGAGACTACTCAAATATCGGTTTATATTAAGAATATCTCTATACAAAAAAACCGGTGCATAAGGATGATCAAGAAGAACAGCTTGTGATACATCAATAATAATAGGTTTTTTCTGAAAATAAAGAATGTTGTACTCACTTAAATCAGCATGTACAATTTTAGCTTCATCATAAAGTCGGAATAATATATTAACTATTTTTCCATATATTTTATGAGGTTTTTTCAGATTAACCTCTCTTATGAGAGGTGCTGCTTTCTCTTTCTTACCTATGAATTCCATTACTAAAACATTCTTTTCAACAATGATTGGAACTGGGACTCTAATTTTTGCTTCATTCATTCGTTTTAGATTTTTGAATTCTTTTCTTGCCCAAGTGTATATGAAAGCATAAGTGCCTTTTTTATAACCTTTAAATCTTGGATCTCCTTCAACATACATCCAGTTACGTTTAAACTCAGCTGTAGTAGTTCGATAAATTTTGATTGCTAATTCTTTCCCCTTATATCCTATTCCATGGTAAACATTAGCCTCTTTTCCTGTTGAAAAGCAAAAACCGATATCCTTGATAATGCCCTTGTTCATAAGTTTAACAATCAACATACTAGTCTGAAAATCGAACACACTCTCAATTACTTTAAGGGTATCTCTGTCTTTATCACGGATACGATCTTGATCAATTCTGATGTCTAGTCTGTCAATCTCTTTATCTGACATAGTTATCACTTTTTTTGAATTGAGAGTGAGTTATTGTGTACAAAGAGCAATTGCTCTAGGGGGCGATTAAATATTAAAATAAAGTCCACTTGAAGCTAAATAAAACTATTGTTGATGTTAAATTTGAAAAGTAAGAAAATTCTCGTTACATTACAAAATCTTCGGGAATATGATTGTTATTGATAAGCCATCTTACTTCATTCTTACGAAAACGATGTACAAGTTCTCATTTTTCATCTGGGTTCATTCCGTATAATGGCATAATTATTACTACATCGCCTATCCTACACCACATTCTTTTTCTGTATTTTCCTGGAATTCTAATCTGTCTAGTAAATCCATCTAGGCATTTAACAAGAAGAATACTTGCCCCTAGAATCTGTAATACAATTCCAAATACTTCTCCTTCTTTAGGAAGTTGTGCTCTTATTGCATCAGAATCAGCTGTAACCCAGTCTTGAGCTCCGGTTCCTTTCTTTTGTTTTTTCTTTGGCTTAGTCGGTCTATTTTGATTACTCAAGTGTTAACCTCAAGTTAGGAAGATAATTTGAGTTAAAATAGTTTTTGATTAAAGGAATAATGGTCGGAAAGATAACTTCCACAACGAAACAAACAAAAAGGATAGTAGAAAGATGAACATGAGGTACAGAAATGACTTACGAAGAATTATACAAAAGAGCAAGAGAACAACTTCCAGAAAAGGTGTTTGAGCAATCAAGATTAGAAATTCCTAAAATAAGCTCTGTAATAGAAGGGAATAAGACATTTATTGTAAATATAAAAGATGTCTTGGCTATACTTAACAGAGATGAAAATCATTTTCTAAAATTCTTTGCAGGAGAATTAGCTACATCAGTAACTCTTGAGGGAACTAGAGCTGTTTTTGCGGGAAAACATGCAAAAATAACACTTCAAAATCTGTTGGAGAGATATGTCAAGGAATATGTTATTTGTGGTGAGTGTGGAAAACCAGATACACAACTTGTTACTGAAAATCGTATTCTAAGAAAGAGATGTGATGCATGTGGAGCATCTATAGCAGTTAAACCTTTAAGGAAATAAAATTAGAAAAGAGTGTGAATTTCAGTGACTGATTTCTTTATGAAGATAATTGAACAAGCAGGAGAAAAGTTAGTTGCTGCTTGTGATAAAGAGATCATGAATGTAGAATTATTTAGTAAAGGAATAAAAATTAAAGCAAGTTCTCAATTTTATGGAGAAGAACTTGTCACTGAAAGAGAATTTTTAGATGCGATAAGAAGTTGTACCTCCGCCAATGTAATAGGAATAAGAATTATTAATCTTTTAGTAAAAAACAGATTGATACATGAGGAAGCTGTCTTGTGGCTTGAACATCCAGAAGGCAATAAAGAGAGAATCGGTCATGCGATATTAATAACTTAAAGATAACAACTCTTATTTTGGTATAATTAAGAGATTTTTGTAGAAGGTGATTAGAATTTCGCAAAAAGGTCGTTTTTGTGCAATATGTGGAACTACTACAGGTCCTTTTTTGGATAATTTTTGCGAAACATGCTATAAAAAAGAATTCCCACTTGATATTAACATAATTGAAAATATAGACGTCGAAATCTGTCCTTTATGTGGAAATTTGAAGGTACAGGGAGCTACTATTACAACTTGGAATAAAGATGAAAATTTAGAAAGTATACTACGTGAAATAGCTAAAAGAACTATTATGGAGAAAATTCAATCTAACATGTACTATGAATGTGAGTTCGAAGATGATATAGAAGAAGATAAGATCATGAATTATGGAGTAAAGAAGTTTCAGATTAAAACAACGATAACAGCGTCTCCTTTTGAGGAATTTTCAGATTTTATGGAAGAATTTCTGACCAGAATACAACTTCATAGAACTAGTTGTGGAGAATGTTCTAAGTTCAAATCTGGATATTATGAAGGTGTTCTGCAGATTAGAGCTGATGACAGAAAAATGACTGAACAAGAGTTAGAACGATTAGAAGCTTATATAGATAAACTGATGGAAAGGTTTGAAGAATCTAAGATGATGTATATCCTCGATTTTAAAGCAGATCAAGATGGAATCACGTGTAAAACTAGTACAAAGTATTTAGCGGAGACACTAGCAAGGGAAATAAAAAATCTTACAGCTGGAAAAATGTCTATTGCTTATGAGCTGAAAACACAAGCAAAAGATGGTACTGATATATATCAAAACACCTACCTAGTGAGGTTACCACAATATACAGAAGGAGATATAATAGAATACGAGGGAATCTTTTGGGTAGTGAAAAATATAGCTGAATCACAAATCAAACTAGAATCACTTGAAAATCGTGAGATAAAGAGTTTTGATAGGAATAGAATAAATGAACGTGCGATAAAGAAAAGTGATTCAGTTGTGAGCCGTGAATATATGTTCATTTCAACAGACGGTGAAAACGTCACAATAATGGCCTTAGATAATTATGAAACCATTGATGATTTATTAAAACGCTTACCATTACATAAAGAAATAGGGAAGAATATGAAAGGTTTCATCTATGAGGATAAGAATTATTATTTGGAGTAAAATTCAAAATTTGAAGTAAATCAGATAACTTTTTTATTGGTAATTGTTCTGTTCGATTTGATTAATTATGACTCAGGAAGAAATTGCTTGGGATCTCAGTGAGATGTTTAAAAATACAGAGGATTCCAAAATTGAAAAAACGATGGAAGAGTTGGAGAAGAGATCAGAGGAGATTATTAGTAAGTATAAAGGTAAAATAAATGCACCTGATTTCACTTTTGATGATTTACTTGAGCTTATCCAGATACAAGAAAAATTCATGGCAGATTTAGCTGAATTAAATCAATTTGCAAGATTATCTTTTGCTGGAAACATGACCAAACCCGAATTCAAATTTCTCCAGAATAAGACAGAAGAATTTTCAACCAAAATAAGGAAAAAATTAGCTTTCTTAGAACTTGAAATTGGGAAATACGTGTATGAGAACAAAGATGTTCTGCAAGAACCTTCTTTATATACTTATAAACATGAACTTGAAAGAACAAGAAGAGCTTATCCACATAAGCTCTCAGAGATTGAAGAACAGCTTATTTTAGAGAAAGATCAGCACGGTGTTATAGCTTGGCAACAATTGCAAGCTAAATGGTTGAATACAAGAAAATTTGATGTTGAAGTTGAGGGAGAACTAAAATCATTAACATATGGAGAAGCTAATGGTTTGTTAGGACATCCAGATAGAGCTACTAGAACTTCAGCAAATAAGGCTATCTATGGATTATTGGGGGAGGATCAAGAAATATTTTCTTCAGCTATGGCAAGTATATGTGGTGACTGGGTAAAAACTTCAGAACGAAGAAAATATGATTCGCCTATGCATCAAAGTTTAATTGCTAATGATGTAGGCCAAGAGACTATTGATAATCTCATGATTGCAATTGAAGAGCATGTTGGAATTTATCACAGATATTTAACAATGAAAGCGAAGTTACTTAATCTACCAAAATTAGGCTGTGAAGATGTTGTCGCACCACTTCCTGATATCCCAGATATTAATTACAGCTGGGAACAAGCTCAAGAATTGATACTAGAAGCATATGGAAGGTTTGATAAGGATTTTTATTCGACAGCAAAAGATATGTTCGAACGCAATCACATAGACTCAAGTCCAAGATTTGGAAAAAGGAATGGAGCATTCTGCTCTACTTGGTACAATGGCCAAACATCGTTTATTTTGCAATCTTTTACTGGTGCTTTACCAAATGTTTACACACTAGGTCATGAATTGGGTCATGCAGTTCATGGATATTTGGTAACTAGAGCACAACCATACACAAACACAAGATATCCTATGGTGATAGCTGAAGTAGCTTCCATTTTTGGTGAGCTGTTATTAACGGATCTTTTGTTAGAAAAAGCTAAAACAAAGGAAGAGAAGAAAGCTATATTGTGTAGAGTACTTGATGGAGCAGGGATGTCCACATTCCAAGTAAGTGCAAGAGTTTGGTTTGAACAAGGGATGTATGATACGATAAAAGCAGGTAAAATGTTGGATGGAAAAACAATTTCAGAGTTATGGACTACTGCAAGAGATAAAATATATGGGGATTCGGTAGAATGGTTTGACGAGATGGATTGGGAATGGACAATGAAACCTCATTACTATCGTTCAAACTTCAGATTTTACAATTATCCTTATGTCTTTGCCCAGATGTTTGTCTATGCTATGTACCAATTGTATCTTGAAGAAGGAAAGAGTTTCATACCTAAACTCAAAGAAATACTACAATCAGGTAGTAGTAAATCACCAAAAGAGTTTGGAGAGATATTGGGACTAGACATTACAAAACCTGATTTCTGGAAACTAGGATTAAAGCAATTTGAGAGATTTGTAGATCAATTAGAGCAAGTTATCAATGAGTGATCCAATCTCTTAACATTCTTTTTTATGGAAAAACTGAGGTTTCTTAGTTTAATAATTGAAAAAGAAGTTACAACATAGGCTTTTTAGTCTTTGAAAAGAATGGAATGGTGAGAATCATGAACTTAGAGAAAGCAGCAGAATATCAAATATGGGCAAATGATGAAATCAGAGAGATGATAGATGATTTAACTCCAGAAGAGTTTACAAAGAACAATATCCAAGACTTATGTATCCATATAATGTTGGCAATAGACCACAACTTGGAAACTATAATACTAAAGAAGGATGTAGATTGGGGAGAAAAGTACGATAAGCTACTAAAATTGTCAAAAGAGGACTTAATGAAGAAATGGAGAAAAACAGATGAAAGGCTGCGTGAGTATATTAAAAACAAAGCTGAGCAGATGATAGATTTTCCTAATTTTGTAAAAGGAGAGGGAATAGTAAAGATGACGCAAGAAGATTATTATTTTCAATATCTAACACATACAATTTACCACAGAGGACAGTTGATGACTGCATTGAAGAAACTGGGAAAAAAGGGAAGAACAACAGATTACCTGAATTATCTCTTCATCAAAGATTCAGCATAAATAAAAAACTTTGAGAAAATTGAGATGTTGGTGGGGACTGGGTGATTTGAACACCCGACCAAAACACCGAAAAGTGACGCATCACATTTTCATTGGTTTCTTCGGTTGTTCATTGCCTGAGCAATGTTCTCTGGAGCCAACCACTCTACCGGACTGAGCCAAGTCCCCTACCACTGCTCGATTTTTTTTCATTTCTGTTCTTTTAAGGTTTTCTTTCTAATATTCATATGTGTATTATTATAGTTTTAGAAAACTCTTCATATACCTCAATAATTATAACCTATGAGTAGCTTAACCTTTTTAATTTTTTAGAACATATCTCCTTTGGAGAGCTACTTTTGAACTATTTATATTGAAATCTATTAGTACAAGGAAAAGAGATTTGTGGAGCTAGCTCAATCCATAATTCGATCATTGCGAGACGATTGAAATGAAGAATCTCACTAGCTCCTACTTTTTTTCTTCAAAACTTATATTAAAATCTATTTCTTATTTTTTCCCGCTAACTTAGATTTTTTACCTTCTGACACAAAATATTCTAGTTCTTTTTATAGGCAATTCTCACTAATCTAGCATCACAAAAGTTGTGATAAATTGCGAGGTGATTTAAATGAAAACAAATAAAATAATTGCATATATATATTGATCTTGAGTGTATCTCTAGTGACTTTATTGACGGTTTTTCCAGTTACTGAAGTAAATGCTGATACCGCAGGAACAGTTACAATTGACGAATCTGTATTAGCTGCCGAAGTACCTTACTATAATTATATAACTGTAAAATTTGCAGTCACCAATAATCCCGGTTGGGTATATTCTGGATCTCATGTTTATATCAGTGGAGTAGATGTCGATAGTACTACTAATACTTCATTTGAGAAACAATACTATCCTGAAGCTTATGTAGGAGAACGTATTTTGAAAGTCGAATCTCATTTCATAAATATTTTCTTTCAAACCCAAAATATTGATGATGAGGCAACATTTACTGTGGTAACTTGTTCAAATACGACTGATTTAGAATCTATGCGAATCGATAAACTGCAAGAATACGAAACAGGTAAAACTTGGTTGGATGGTTCAGGAGTTACCATATGCTTAATAGATGATAGACTAGGAGCTCACTCTGACTTGTCAGGCTTTCATAAATCATTGATTCGTTCGGGTAAAAATGATATCTATGGTAACTCGGATAGAAAGTATATTGATATCAAGTATTTTGAAGATCTTGATGATGATGGTAATTTTTCTGAAGAATGGGAAGATGGAGTAGATACAAAACAAGAAAAATGGGAAGAGATTTTCAGTGAAAATAGCGGAAACTATAGTCAAGATTCCGATGTTCATGGAACTTATTGCTTGGCAACTCTAAGGCAAATTGCACCTGCAGCTAATTACATATTTATTTCAGTAAACGATTCTGAGAGAAGATCACAAAATGCTGTAAAATGGTTACAAGATGATAGGGACGACCCAGTTTTCGATTATAAAGCTCCCTATGATTATTTCGATATTGATATAATTTCTATGTCTTGGTCAAATAGCTACTATACAGATTTTGCAACAGAATTAGAAGCAATGGCTAATGATACTGTGA
>CAZJUB010000108.1:0-7530 GCA_964549075.1 uncultured archaeon
ATATGAGTATTGAAGAAGACGTAATTGTCACTAAAAATGGTTGTGAATTTCTTTCAGATAGACAAATGGAATTGACTCTGATAAAACTTTGAACTTATTTCAAGAAAGGAGAAAAAAAAGAGAAAGAAGAGAAAAATTGGAGAAGATACAGAAGATTCCGAATCTAAATCCGAAGGAAATTCTCTTCCATCAATAACTTCCATAGATATCGAGAACATTTCTTACCTTTAGCAATAAGACGGAAGAAACGTGCATGATGAGTTGCATATTTCTTGTTTATATTGAATTATTACAAGAAGAATGCTTAAGGACTCACCCTATTACTTGCGTTGCATTAAGAAGTCAAATACTTCGTTTTATCTGGCTAGTATTCTGGAACAGTACAACAAATGGTACAATGCGTCAATTCTGTTCTGAGGGTTCATTGCCTTTTTCTTGGTTACTCATTATCGAACTTCCAAACAAGTTTTTCAGTTCTCAACCAAGTCGATGGACTGACAAGCGGATAACGGTCACATTGCCATCTACTCAAGCCATTGGCTTAAGTTTTTTAAACTATGGAAAAGAATTAAAAAAAGATATGGAAGTATAGATATATTTCAACTATCTTGAATAATAAAGTAAAGGATAATTCAATAAATAATCTTCAACAAAATTTTTCATTATAAAATTTAAACAATCTATCAATACAAATGACACGAAAATTCCAAATCTTCAGAAGTAGGATTATAATCATGGTGTATAATCTCATTTCTGATAGAACGAAGAGAATCTAGTAAGAGAGAGATATTTTCTATGATAATATCAGAATTGTGGTTTCTAAGTCTTTTTAGAAGTTTGTTCCAATTCTCATTTTTTACTTCTTCCTCAATATTGGTGGTATGACTTGCTAATATGTGAAAATCCAAAATTGAAAAATGTTGTGTCAATGATTTTTAGTGTTTTTCTTATTCGGAATCTATGGAGTTTTTTTATAGGATAATTTAAAAAGATATGTTCGTCAAAGTAGTCTACTAAGAAAATACAAGAAAAATGTTTTTCATTCTTTATCTTAGATTTCTCTTTCATTTCCTTAATTATCTCAAATATCGCAGCATTAAATGTTGATAAATCTAGTTTTGCAAGTAAAAACTCATGAAGACGCAAGAAATGCGATATATCTATAAGAAGAATACTTAGAAAACCATCGGATAGTTTCTTTCTTTTATCATCATATTTCTTCTTAATGCGGTTCTTCACACATTGTTTAAATTCATTAATAATCATTTTTTTAAATTTAATTTTCAGTTCATTTGGTAAATCGTTAAAATCTACATATTTATTTTCTGAATTTTGGATTTTTTTAAGAACCTCGGTGTATTTTCCAGTAGTAAATCCAAAGGGTGTACGAATTAACAGCATTTCTCTATAATAATGAGGTGTATAAACTTCAATTTCAATGTTATAATCATTAATAATATACTCTTTATCAATTGGAGCATTATAATCTCGAATCACATTTATATAATCGGATAGAACATAATCAATAATTTCTTCGCTTAGAAATGAAAATAATTTCTGATAATCTTTTCTTATATTTTTAATAAATTCTTCTTTAAAGCCCCTACCTTTTTCTTCATAAACTTTCATCCGTGTGGAGGCAAGAAAGTGTTGTTTTAATACAAATAATGTATTATGGATGAAATCAGTACTTACAATATCAGATCCAACACTTCTTATATAATGATCAACTAAATTATTTTCAAAATTATGAATGTCTTTTTCACTATTGATTCTTAAATTTGGCTTTGTGAAATTGATCAAATTCATTAAAGCGCCAATATCGATCAGGATTTTGAGAAATGTATAAGGTTCTCGAATCATGGTAATTTCAGTTTCTTTTATTTCCGGAAAAAAGAATGTATCTGATTCATATTGAATATATGTTGTAGGTTCCCATTTTTCTTCAAGATATTGCTTGAACTCTCTAGCAGAGATAAAAATTTCGAAAAATGGTAATATTTCATATGCACTTTTCGCGAATTTCTTCAAATCCTTTTCTTCATAATTCTCTCTTACTATTATTTCAGAGAGAGGAAACAGTTTTACAAGCTCATTCCATGGATTTTTTTCTTCATCATCGTTATTCATTATAAATAATATCAAATTATAACTAATAAACTCAACAAAAATGTTAAATTAAAACTAAGTGAGTTTTTGCTGAATATACTTCTTTTCTTTTTTTTCCAAGTTTTCTTATTTTCTGTAAATTACGTGTTAAACAAGTGTTTGATTCTCCAATAATTACCAACAAAAGATTTGAGAACCCAGATGGGTTGATAAGTAAAATAGTGGACAAAGGCATAATGGGAATCGTCAGTTCCAACAAAAAGGTACGCGATAGAATAATCAGAAAAAGAAATTTCTTAAGGAGGAATATCTTCGAGAATCATGTACACTTTCAGTCAAGGAAAGGAAAGAAAGTATAAAAAGAGCAGTAAAAACATACTATATGATTAAAATGGTATGGGAGCGTTCAGATTCAATAGCTCTTGTGGCACTGATAGTATCTACTGCGTTTTCACTATTGAATTATCTTTATACAAGAAAACGAACACAAAATCAACCAAGAATTTTAATTTCCTCAGTAAAAATGGAAAAACCATATATTGAAAGAGATAATCAACCACCATGTTGCAGAATCAGAATTCTTTTCAGGAATTCAGGTAAGATAAGCACAATGATGTATCTGAAAATTTCAATGCGTTTCGAAAAGAAATATAGTAAGGATTTTCACCAATCAGAGGTAAAAGTGGAAGAAATCTCATTAAATTCAGGAGAAAATCTTCCAAAAGCATATATTTTTGATTTGAAGAAGGGTTTTGGGACATGGTCTACAGGATATTTGTATATTGGTGGGTATTATTTAGGATATAAAGATAAAGAGAGACAAATATCAATAAGATTTAAAGGTAGAAGAGAGTTAGACAAAGAACCAGTATATATTAATCTTCTCAAAACATGGAAACCAGAATTCTACATGATTGAAGAAGATTCCATATTAGGTTATCTTAAGATGGCAATATGGTCAGTTCGACTTTGGAGATATAAGAGAGGCGTAATTAAGATATTAGCGAAGAAAAATTAGTTTAGACTGTAGAAAGAGTGACTAAAGTTGCATGATACAGATAAAATCAAAAGTGTTTAGGGAGTTTTCTTCTTCAAACAATATAGTGTAGAGGCTATCAAAAAGAGCTATAAAAAGATAACAAAAAATAAAGACACTAAAAATTGTAATCTAATTGTTGAGATAGATGAAGGAAAAAAATAAGGGTATAATAGAACTAGTTGAAGAAGCTCTTCAACAAATGGAATATATTTCTTCTGCAGCTAAACTAAGATCTCCTCATGGGACTATGTCGTATGCTCGAACATATCAGAAGCAGTTTTCATTTGTTAACAATGATACTTTGAAGAAAAACATCTCTTACCTTCTGATGTTAAATGATTTTCTAACTTGGACTGTCAGAAGGTTTTTTCTTGCACCTGGGATTAAAGACATGTTATTGAAAAATATTATAACAAATTTTGGCTATGCAGTTGAAGCAACTAATAAAAATATAGCGAAAAGAATTAGTGAAAAAAAAGACATGGGATTTGATGCATTTACTTCAACATCTTCTCAAATCCAATCACTGAAGATTTATTCCAGAACAACCTATGGAACTGGATGTTAGGAAGACAGAAGAAACTGAAGAAGAAGAAGATGATTATGAAAAAACATTAGCTGAATACATTGGAAAGGAAGTTGAAAAAAGATTTAGAAAAGTTCTATCCGAATTTTTTGACAAAAAACAATGATTGCGATTTACTCTGTTTTATCATTATCTCTTGCTGACTTGATTACTTTTATTGCATCCAAAAAGGTATTTTTAGATAGATAATACTGTAATATTGCTTCATTCAAAACCAGATATCGAAAACAAGAAATACCAATTTCTCTCAAATATAATCCAATCTTTAAATCTTCAAGTCCAAGTAAAAGAGGTTTATTGATAATCTCTGGTAAAGTGCTTTTCTTTAATTCCTTTATAACATGTTTATACATTCTCTCAGCAATTTTTTGATGTTTTGGGAATCTCTTTTTTAACTCATCTAAAGTTAAAATAGTCTTCTGATGAGCTGGAATTCTTCTGATTTCTTTAAAACTTTTGAACGATTCTTGATGAATTTCCCAGCCTAGCTTCTTGATAATTTGTTCTCTGATTTCTTTCAGATTAATAGTCTCATCTTTGTGTATTTCTAATCCCGCATTAATTGTATCAACTGGATTTGATGTGGAGTTCTTAGTTTTTAGGGCATCATATAAACGTTCTTTTGAGCATTTTGCAAGAGATTCTTGATAGAATAAAAGAGAATATACATCAATTATTGCGTATAAAGCTAGAACATAGTAAGCATTTATTCTTTGATATAAATTCAATTTTTCGATTAGTCCAGTAACAGTCTCGCTTTGGTCATTCTTCTTTTCATCTTCTTCTTTTTCATTTTCCATTAAAACATTAAACTCATTAAAGAGGAGTTCATAATTCTCCCACTCCTTCTTCAACATCATAATTGTTTCCGATGTTTTTTTCTCGAATTTCGATAATAGGTCATTAAACTGATTTTGTTTGGTTTCATTTGCATTTTCTTGATCGAAAACTTGTTTTAATAGGGTCAAAAATGTCTTTTGTCCTTGTTCCCAGCTATTTATCTTATTTAGTTCATCTTGAAAAACTCCAATTGTTTTAGGTAACATATATAGGTAGGTGATTTCAATCAAATCATTAAAATCTAGTTGAAACTCAGCACCATATTTAGTAATGAAAACCTTATGTTCAACTCCACCTTTGATAATGTTATCAACTTCTTTCAGCCATTCTTCAATTTGATTTATCATAATTCTAGTGTCTTGTCTAGACACACTCTCACCTTCATTCGAACTTAAATATTATATTCACTCTTAGATTTTTAAATAATGTGTATTACAACTTAATAACAGAAATTCCAATTTATCTGTTCATGATGGAGGTTGTCTCTTAGGTCTAAAATGGTAAAAATATAGTCAATCTGTTATGTATAAAGTTGAAGAAAATCAGTGCTTTACTTTAGAACTTCATGTTTTTGTTCCAAATCACGGTTATATGAGTATTGAAGAAGATGTAATTGTTACTAAAGAAGGTGAGCTTCTTTCAGATAGACAGATGGAATTAACACACGTTATGAAACTTAGTTAAATTTGCCAGAATGCGTTTAACTGTCGTTTAAGGTGGTCCCCTCACGTGCGTTGAGGGGAAGAGATCATGAGGAAGGAGAGTGCCTTTCAATGAAGCTATATTGAATGTAGCATTTTCGTGAGTATTAACTTGTTGACCACATTTAGAACAAGGAGCAACATCATAGTATTGTTTATCACGTGCAATTGTTCCTCCACAACCATGATGTTTAGAACTGGTGTAATAAGGTGGAACAGCTTTTAACTGTACATCATAATCCAATTCTAGAGAAGCTAACCAGACGGCTTTCTTGTAGATGTACAGGTTGTCAGGCATAGTATAAATAGCTTTAGCGAGCGCGCCTTTAGAACCTGAGGGATCTGTAGTTAACTCTTCAACCTTTAATGTCTGACATTGCTTCTTAACCATCACTGCTGCAAGGAAGTGAGGTAAACGACGAGTGATTTCGCGAAGAAGACGACTGCGACGTTGATAGACGTTGTTGAGTTCACTTTTGAGTTTGCATGTTCCTCGACTATCGTAAACTTTGCGTTTATGAAAGAATCCCTTATCTAACTCCTTGAGAACCTTGTTCGTGAGCTGTTGATAACGTTGAGCTAATTTCAACAAGTCTTTTGGAAGAGGAACAGGGATATTAAACACCACCATGTATGGTCCTAAGCGGTTAATGTCAAGTCCTAGTACTCTCTTCCTCCCACCAGGAATCTGAGGGAGGTAATTATGGAGGAGGGTGGAGGAGTGGAAACAATCATGTGTACCTTCTAGTATCACGTCTACACGAGGTTTGAAGCTAGGAGCACTTCCACTACTCACTTGAAAGACTTTGATTTCCGCACCATTTCTTATATATTCTACCACTTTTGATGGAAACAATATTTGAGCTGTGAGTTTCTGCTTCCCTTGCTGTGGAAAGCCTAAAGTGGTAGTTCCTTGCTTTCTCACTTGTCTGGTCAATTCACTTGCATTCCCTTGACGGGTGATAACATAATCTTTTTTCATTAACAATTTTACTGGTAATCTTCCTTTCTTTTTACGTATAAATGGTAGAGGAACAAGCTTAGCAACAGACAAACCTCGGAGTAACTGAGGGACACTCTGTATGATCTGGTCAAAGAGTGTGAAAACTATTATCTGTCTGACTGCAGAGAAGAGATTTCGGTTAGGCTTGCCTATAATAGTAGCTAGTTCCTTGGATAGATTTTTGAGACTTTTCCAACGAGATTTTTGGTAACTATTGATCCATGAAGTGAGAAAAGGAACAACTATCTGGTATTCCTGTTTGAGGAGACGAAGTTTGTTCAGAAATGCCTGCTGGTTCTTCGAGAAAGAGGGTAAATGCGCAAACGTGGTAGTTTGGTAAGCTAGTGCGTCATCTAGTCCTTGTAGAACCTCTTGTTGGGTGTAAATGGGTAAAGCACCATTTAATACAAGATTATTGGAGAAATAGTAAGTCCGTTTTTTCTTCCTACTATACGAATCCAATTGCATTCTTGCACTAGTCAGGAGATTGATGATGTATCTTCTGTGTAGTTTCCAACATTTTCCTAAGCTGCTTTCAGTGTAGGGGGAACGACCAAACACCATCCACTCTACCAATTGTTGAGGATTCTTAGAAAAAAAGCTGAGCATCCCTTGCACTTTCTGTTCTTTGTCTACTTTCCCTTTCACAGCGATCTGGAGCCAGTGATAAGCACTTTCAGCAATGTTAGGATTTTTTCCTACAGTTTTTCCTACTTGACGCACAAAGAACCTTTCTTTGGGATTGGTACGATAAAGTTCTACAGCTTGCTTGACCACATCTTGAGTGAGGAGAGAGGTCTGTCGTTCTTCTAATACTCTTATGCGTTGGTTGATTTCTTCTCGTTGGATAGATGAGGCACACTTCAACGCCACCTGATAGCTTCTCATCACTGTATCTAAGATGAGAGGAGAGCTTTGAGAGGTCGTTGCCGTTTGTGTGCTCATCGTTTTCATAACTATAATAAGCAGATTGATATTTAAATTCAAGAAAACTTCAATATTTTGGGATTTTGGTGGTGCTTTTCTCTCCATTGTAGTTTCTTCAGACAATCTTTTTGTTTTTTAACAAGATTGAGTGGGATCTCATTTATCAATATTAACAGTAATCAAATTATAATTTACTACTAATTATCAATTAGAAAGCAAGAAAAAGAAAAGATTAAATACATATTGAGAGATTTTTGAAATACTGCTTGACTATTTAATTATTCTGCGGGGATAGCCAAGTGGCCAACGGCGATGGACTCAAGTT
>CAZJUB010000109.1:0-7402 GCA_964549075.1 uncultured archaeon
GCAGTCCAATTTGTTTTCTTAGTGTATTGGTTATGAAGCTCCATCATATGTCCAAAAAGATTCATCAAAGCATTTATTACGAAAATGAGTAACAAAATCCAGAATTCTTTAACTCCGAATAGGACAGCAATGAAGAATATCATAATTGAACTTGAAAAAGCATATTCAAACCATCTAATTGGATTCATCTTAGCCTTAAGTTTTTTCTGATAAAAGCCATATAATGGTCCAGCAACGAGTAAGTGTGCTACTGCTGAAAAGTACAAAAATGAAGCTACAATTGGTCCTACGTTACTTAATGTAAAGAAGTTATCAAGTGTAATGGCAGGATAATCCACTTTTAGAATATCTATAGGTACATTAAATCCTTTGAAATTAGCGTTAGTTAAACCGAAAATCAACATAAATGTAGCTTGAACAAAATGTACTATTCCCATTATTAAGTTGAATTTTCTCAAATATTTGAATGATATTGGTGATTTTGAACCATCATTCAAAACTGTCATTTCCATTTCCTTTGTTGTTGACATGATAATATTTTTTTTATATAGTATTTAAACTATACTAATAAACAAAAAACTATATGTTTGTGTATCTATCACACAGGCTTCTATTTTCTACTCTTCTTTGTAAATTCTGGATTTTAACCATCCTTTTAATGGCTCTTTAAATGGGATTTTTTCGAATGCATCTTTATCAAGTAGTTTCTTCAAATAATATCGAGCAGTAACTAAATCGTTGATACACTTTGGTTTGTATTCTTCAAGACTTTCATGGTATAAGTTGATTGGATAATTGTAAGTAAATGGTAATTCTTTAATCTCATTTTTGGACAAATAAGAAAGTAGTATTCCAGAAAGAACTGCTTGATGGATAAAAGTTAGGTATAGATCATCTTTTTGGTAATAATCTTTAAAGAAATTATCTCCGTATGTGTTTTTATAGACTTTCCACCATTGTCTAAGGAATCCTATACTTGGTCTTACAATTAAATATCCTGAATTTATGTAAGGACGAAGTATGTTACCATCAACATGTGTTTTCATTGGAAAAATATTCTCATCTGAGACCTCGCAAATTTGATAGATTTTCTCCCAAAACAAGTCTATAGGTTCGTTGTAAGAAGATCCTATAAGTTTATGATGAACAGGACGATACCCTAAATTTATCTCTTCTTCCAAAATGAATTCAGAAGGCTCTTGAATAATAATTGAGTTACTCCCTAGATAAGCTAAGAAATGAGTTTTATCTTCAGCTTCTTCTTCAGCTTGAGCAGCTGCTCTAACATGGCTTGTAAAAGGAAACTTAGCTACTTCGTTATCAATTTTTAAATCTTTTACTTCAACTTCAAGAGAGTCTAGTTTCTTTTTCCTTTCTTCAGACATTTCATCTAGCTTTTCCGTTGTATATAACCAAATAGGCGAATCTGAATATTTACCACCATATTCTCTAATGCTTTCTGCAAGGACAATGGTTTCAATATTTTCGGTACTAGAAGTATATACGAAAATTAAATCTCTCATTAAATCACCATTATGAAATTCCTTTTACTTGAATACTTATGAGCATTTCTCACAAGAAAAGTGGAAGCTAAATTAATAAGTGTTTATCTTAAAAAACCATTATGTTTCTTAGAAGAATCTACAAGACAATTATTTTGTGCTTTGTTTTAATGATCACTCTTTCTTTCATTAACTATGGACTTGTGGTGAAAGCAAATAATAATAGTAATATCATATTAAATGAAGTGGCAACAGTTGAAGTACCAGGTATCCTTTTTGATGTAGCTCTAGAAAATAATTATGCATATCTAGCTGAATATAGTAGAAGTAAATTTCACATAATTAATATAACAGATCCTTTTGAACCTTCTAATATTAAGAATTTTCCTGTTAATCTACCACATTATATAGATGTCCAGGATGGAATTGCATACATCTCTGCATGGACAGAAGGTGTTCAAATATATAATGTAAGTAATCCACTTAATTCACATAAAATAAGTGAATTTCGACCAGGAACTGTGGCTGCATTAATGGTGCAAGGTGATTTATTGTTTGTAGGGAGTGATTATGGTTTTAATATCCTTGATATTACAGATCCGGCAATTCCTCAAAATTTGAGTTATTTCTTTACTGATGGAAATACACATGATTTCTTTGTGGCTGAAAATCTGTTATATGTTATGGTGTGGAACTCGACTTCAGAATCAAGTTGGATTAGAGTGATTGATTTTACAAATCCTGAATATCCTATTGAGGTAGGACATTTTGATCTTGAAAGTGATTGTTATGATATTCATGTTTTAGGTGATTATGTATATGTAGCAGCTTCTTATGATGGTATAAAAATTATAAATTTCAAATCAATGGAAAATCCATATTTTGAATCTTCTCTTGATTTGCCTGGAAGAGCATTTGCCCTTGAAGTTTATAATAATACGCTTTACTTAGGAAATGGTTATTCCGGATTATATGTCATTGATGTTAGTGATGTATCATCTCCCTATGAAATTACCTATTTATTTACAAGAGGTTATGCAGAAGAGCTTGAAATACGAGATGATTTTATCTATATTGTAGTTGAAAATTTAGGATTGAAAATTATTCAAATCCAAGAAAACAAAACAACAAATGATGCATCGTTTAATTCATTTGAATCGGTTTTGCTAATCTTTGTTATTTTTACTTTTAGTAAAATATTGAAGAGCTTGTCATATCGTACTTCTAGATGGAAGAAATGAGGAATTATTTCTTGTTATTCCTTTTCAAATCTAGACTGCTCTTTAAATTCTACAAAAGATAATCTTCTTTATCTTAGTAAAATTCACTTCAATTTCATATATAGCTACAATGACTATCTAACAATATTGTTTGTTATGTTTTAATACAGTCATAGATGATAAAGAACGGATATCTGTTATCAGTAAAAGCGAGAAATCTTGGATTCTCTTGTACGGTTTTCAAATCTGCTTTCGGTTCTACTATTTCCAAAATAGCAAATCCAGCTTCCTTTAGTGCATGACTATATTCTGTTAGTGTTCTATCAAATTGCCAAAGAGGTTGCAAATCTCTCCAAGAAACTAATCTCCCACCTGATTCTAGATAGTTATCAATTACTTTGAAATATCTCTCTTCGTTCCTTGGAGTATCACGAGGCAATCTTAGATCAGCAGAACTCAATCTTCCAAAAATAGGGTGAGTATTTGACCAAACAAATCTTTTACCTGTTTTTAATACCCTACTCAATTCTTTGAAAGCTTGTTTGTAATCAGAAATATCCACCATTACAATATTAGAAACAATTAAGTCAAATTGATTGTTTTTTATCATTTCAAGATTTGTTAATGAAGCTTTATAGTACTCACAACCAAGTTTTTCATCATCTTCTCTTTTTTTGCAATATTCAATAAATGTATGCGAGAAATCTATCCCTACTGCTTTAGCTCCTGCTTTTGCAAGTTTTCTTGTGAGATAACCGTTTCCACATCCTGCATCAAGAACTTTTAATCCTTTAACATCTCCAATAAGCTCCCATAGTGCAGGATCAATCACTAATTGTCTGTTAGTATCACCTTCATCTGCTTCATCTCCTTTGAAATACATATCCATCCAAATTTGACTATCTGTTTCCCATTTCTCAGTTGTATCAGTTACATCAACTTGTTTTTCAGGGATGACTTCAGAATGAAAATTCAATCCTTGTCTTTTTCTTAAAGGAGTGATTCTGTCTTCAATTTTCAAAGCTTCCTCTAAACTGATCTCCTTACCTTTTCGGGAATACAGAGGTTTCCAAAAAGGATTCCAAAGCTCAGGTTCTTCAATTGTACATCCTATTTCATCTTGTTGTAATTGCCAAGGATGTTGTCCTTTGTATTCAGTGAAGAAAAGGTCATAATGTGATTCTTCACAGTTTTTACACCAGAAATCATAAGCATAGGTTTTGTTCCAGAATTTTACTGGTTTTAGTGTAGGAGGATTACAAAAACCACAAGTTAACTGTTTTGTTTGTGGACAATAGTAGAGCCAGCTGAAATGAAAATATTTCCCACAACTTGAACATTTAAATTTAGAGTGCCAGGCACATCTGAAAATAATCTGTTCTGTAGTAAAAATTCCTTCTCTTATAGGATAATCATCTTCATATTCTTCGATTATTTTACAATAGTAACAAGGTTGCGGATCTGCTGGTTGATAAAAATGCATAAAGAAGAAATGAGTTTAAGAATTATTAATTTTTAGTAAAAAGCGAAAAAGGAATTGAGTTAAGATACTTACGCATTTCTCCAATTAAAAAAATAGTAAGCACCTCTATCTGTTCCAACAATTAGTTTGTTCTCCATTTTCAAAATCTCAAGTTTTCCAAGTATATTATAAAGTAGATGTGTTTTACCAACGATTTTTAACTACTTCAGCAAAACCTAGAAGTTTTTCTATTCTGATAGCTCTTCCATCATCTAGCATTACTTCACCAGTGAAATACCCAAACACTTGATGCTGTACAGATTTAAAGATTAATAGATTTACAACTGAATTTCTATCAATAATTGGTTCAAACTCCATTTCAAATCTTCCATCATTACTTGTAAATTTCCATGGTTCTAGAAAATTTTTGGGATTGAATTGAAAAGTCACTTGGTCTAATTTATGTCCTACACCATTGTGGTAGAAAATATTCTCAGAAGCAGCAGAAGTGTCACCAAAACCATAACCTATGTTAAATCCAATCAAAGCTTTTCCTGATATGCCAGATGCTGAGCCCCAATACCAGGTATCTGAATAAGGCCATATTCCTCTCCCCCAATCTAGAACAGCAAAACTGTTTTTTTTATCAAATGTAAAAATCTTGTTACCAAGAACGACTTTACCTTCAACTGGCATGCAATTTATTTTTGTGTTATAATAGAAGCACTTAGGCTTATCTTTCCAAGGTGTAGTTATAGTTATCGAGTCCATTTCCAGATCTTGATAAAGCTCGAGTTTTCCCTTTATCCCTTCATTCTTGTTAAAAGTAGAGAAATCAAATTCGATTATTCTTGTTGAATCTTTTTTCAAGAATTTCATTTGAAGTTTTTTTCCTATGTATGTAACATCTCCTTGTAAAGATGATAAAGGAAGGTTTGTTTTTCCTTTAGTAAAGAATTTTGATTCTTCATCGGGAATGAATGTTTTTTCGTTAAAATCTAACCAAACAATAGAATATAATCCCATTATTCCAAGATCAGTGATAGTAAAGGTTATTGCATAATCAGGATTTATAATGGCATAATAATCCCATTCTTTTGTTCTAAGCCAACTTTTGCCAAGATTCTCTCTATTATACTTTAGTAGAGGTTTTCTCGACCAACCCTTGGTTTTTAATGATCCATTGTTGCTTAGTAATAATCCGGATTCAGTTATCTCATTTTGATTTGACATTGTGGGTAAGTAGAAAATATGGTTTAGAAAGTTTTCTGTTAAAAGAAAAAAAGAAAAGAAGCAGAGTCCTTTTAGAACTCATGTTTTAGGTTTTCTTACTGCTTTGACGATTGTAAATGTACCCCATGCAATTCCAACTATTCCTGCACCAACTAAGGTTCCCCAGTTGTGGAAGAAGGATACAAATGGACCTGGAGGTTCATAGACACCTACAGTAATATTATATGTGGTTTCTGCTACATTACCTGCATGATCGTATGCTGTGACTCTAATAGTGTGTAGACCACTCGGTTGAACGATACTCGAGTCCCAAAGATAGGTATATGGTGCTGTTGTCAGATTTGTCATAGAAGCATCATTATCAAATATTTCAATATGATCAATACCACTACCTTCATCAGCACATGCTAAATTGATTTCTGCTAAACCATAATTCTCGTTTGTGGTGACACCAAGTACAGCGACAAAAGGTTGAATGTCGTCAGCAATCTCATATGTATAGTAAGATCCCCCATTATTGTCAGTAGTTTCAAGACTCATTGAATCTCTCATTACAAAATAGTATTCGACAGGAGTTCCCCAATTTTGTGATGGAATAGATGCAACGAAATACATACCTTCCATACTTGCAACTACTGAATTCCACACAGTGCCTTGTCTGTAGAAAACTTGTACAAATGATACTCTTGTAAAATAATCACGTGCAAGTATTTGCATTATTGCATTGTTATAGTAGGTTGGAGTATTTATCAGATTTTGACTAATTAATTCAGGTCCATGTGTGTCTCTGACAAAATGAACATCATCTACAAGTAGAGTGTTCATTGCTGTACCAGAACCATAAACAAAAAATCTAACTTCTGTTATATTCCAGTTTCCAGCTCCAAAAGAAGTTACAACATCTGCAGCAATGTTTCGTTCGAAATGATTCCAAGTGCTAAGTTGGTTAAAATCACTAGCATAGTAGTAATAGCTACTCGATGTATTTGTCGTAGAAAATAAACTTCCAGCTCCAAACAAATAATTAAGGTAATAATTGTTATCTAGCTCAAAATAAACTTGGACATAACTATTACTAATTGCATCTAATTTGTCTATATTCCACCAAATATCTGTGTAAAGATTATCACCTATAGGTAGAAAAGTATCACGATAAATTCTTATTTGACCTGCTGAGTTATAAGATGAGATATTTGCTGAATTGTCCCCAGAATGGGAATTAGGACTAAAACTGATATAGTTTTCATTAGTATTGAGGAACCAAGATGGAATTGGATTATCATAAGTATATAACCAATCTTCTTCAAAACCTGGATCACCAACAGGATCTCCTATTATGTTGTAATTATCAATTAGAAGTTCAGTTCTAGCTCCTTGATTGTATCCTGCATGTACATTGATAGATATGTCCACTAATGGCATGTTGGTAATATTGAATACAGAATAATAATCATACAAATCGATATTTAAAGAATTCCAAGTATCTCGAGTACCAAATCCTGGTACTCCTAAGTAAACATATCTGTAAGTTGGATTTGAAGAATTATAATTAGGAACTATATCTGAATAGTAACCAAGATAGAAGTATAGTTCAAAAGAATATGTACCATTGTACCCAGAAACGGATACATATGCATAGTTTTCTGTATCATGATTATAGTCATTATATTTCCAGTCAAAACCAAAAGATACATCTCCAGGTTGGTTAGGATAAAGACCTCCCCCTGGATAGTTCCATGATCCACTGAAATATGAATATAGACTACTTTGTCCATATGAATTATCGATTGTAGCATAGCTTGTAAGATTTAATGCTTTACTTCCTTCAGTATGATCAGCAGTAAGACTAACATAACCATTTCCGTAATTAGTCCCACTCCAGTAAGAACCATCTCCATACTCAAAATCTCCATTATCTGAAAGCCATTCATATGCAACACTATTCTCCAAGCTAAAGTCATCTACTATACAATCTACCAAACCAG
>CAZJUB010000110.1:0-7400 GCA_964549075.1 uncultured archaeon
CTGGTTGGGCGATAACAGCTAACGGCTATATTAATTGGAATTCAGGATTTTACTCTAATTCTTACTGGATTTCACTATCAATGGATTCCACCCTCTTTATCTATCCTTCAACCTCTTATGGAGATATTTACATTCAAAAAAACAATCTAACTATAACATCAAATCAAACTCTACAAAGCATCTGGAATGAAGCTTTTGAAATTCCACTCGGTTTCTTTGATGCTGAAAATGATGCTGTACCTAACCTGAATCATGAAATAATCATTTACAATAACAAAACTGGTAAAAACACCTCTTTGGGATTGTATCAAACAGATACTAATGGAGAAAACACTATTGCTTTTTCTGAAGCATTTTTTAATCCTGGAGAGTATCTCATAATTGTCAAAGTAAATAATCAGAATTATGCTTCTATTGAAAAAATAATACCTTTAACAATCAATAGTGATCAAGCAAGTATTTCAGTAAATATAGATTCTAACGAAACCTATTCTTATGGTTCAACTCTTCATCTAGAAGCAGTTGTAGTTGATCATTTTGGCAATCCTCTTGAGAATATCTTAGTTTATGTTCATGTTTCTATTGCTAATTATATCGATTTTTGGGATGATATTCATATTCTTTCAACCAATTCTTCTGGATATGTTAAACTTGATATAGTTTTGAACATGGAAGTTGGTGATATTCTCAATATCCTCATCAATACTGCTGATTATTTCGTTGGAGATATTCTCTATTATGAAGGAGCTGATTCAATAGTCTCATATTTCATTTGTGTTCCTACAGAAACAAGCTTTGAGCAGTTAGATGACCTTAACTGTACTAACCAGGAAACGATCATAATTTCCGGGAGACTTATGTCCAATGGTAATCCATTAGGCACTCAAGCTGTGAGGATCACAATCTTAGACGAATACTTCATAGTAGTTACTGATGCATCCGGGTACTTCACTTTAGAGTATCTCATAAAACAGGGAGGAGATATTGTAATTCTATTCGAGTTTGAGGGTACGGATAACTATCTACCAACAAGTAAAACTACTCATTTATACAGTGAGGCTTCAATTATAAATTTAACAGGAGATGATATTTATCATACAACAGCTGATCCTGTAACATTTGTTGTTTATCTGGATACACCTTATGGTACTACTCCTGAAGGTGTTGCAGTTGATATCTATTGGTTTGATGGAAGTGATTGGATTTATCTTGATACAGTCTATTCTGATGCTAATGGTATTGCAACCTATGTTTCAGGGATAGTTTTTCCACTTGGAAATTTCTTATGGAAAGCTAGAGTAGAGAATTCAGTGGATTGGTTAGAATCAGAGAGTACATATGTGCTACAGATAGGAATAGAGACTGTAATAACAATTTATAGTCCAATAAGTGTGGAATATGAAGAGAGTGTTACACTTACAGCGTATGTAACTGATGAATATGGTGATCCTATCGTTATTCAAGTATTCTTCTATGTTGATGGTATCCTTATAGGTTCTTCTACAACAGATGCTAATGGATATGCAACTATTCAATGGCAAGTTAATATAGCTCCGGGAAACTACCAACTAACAGTCCATATTTTAGATTCTGGAATGTATCTTGCTTCTTCAAATTCTACAACTATAGGAATTCAAAAAACACCAAGTTACTTATCATGCGATGATGAATTTATATTCTACAGTGAAACAGCTAATTTAGAGATTCAACTTTATTCAGCTACTTCTAACATCTCAACATCTTACATAAATGTCAATATTACTGGATTGATAGACGAACAAGTGTTGACTAATGCTAATGGTATAGCTTTATGGTTTATTCCACTCTTAGAACCAGGAGTGTATACTGTAAGAATAGTCTTTGCTGGAAATAGTCTTTATTATAGTACACAGCTGTTTATCACGCTTCAAATTGATAAGATGCCTACAACTATAAACTACCAAGCAAATAATCAATATTATGAACCTATTTACGAAATTTCAGGGTATGTAGAAGATACTTTCAACCAGCCTATAGAAGGAGTAGAACTGGTTTTAAAGATTGATGGAGAGATTATAGATACTACAATTTCTGATATCTTTGGTTATTTTGAGTTTCAAATTAATTTGCAACCTGGAATGTATAATGTAGAGATAGGTTATGAAGGAGATGACCACTTTCTTTCATCTAGTTTTCAAAAGATTGTTTACATCTGGCAAATCGATACTTCTATTTACGTTAATGTGAATTGGGAACAGGATCTGACTGTTGAAGCTTTGTTATTAGATCACCAAGGTCAACCAATTGCAAATCAACTGATTTTCTTTTATCTTGATGGTGTTTATATCAACCATATTGTTACAAATAGTTCAGGCTATACTGTGCTTGTTATGGGAGGAATTAATCCTGGAACATATGAATTGATAATCACTTTTGGTGGAACCACTATTTATTCAGGTTCTTCTAAGACAATTGTAATTGATCAAGACAAACTTCAGACTGAAATGAGCGTCACTATTACTGAAGGAATATATGGTACAACTACCACAACAATCGAGATCTATCTCACAAGTGAGGGAAATGCACTCGTCGGGAAAAATATTGAATTAATAATTAATGGCGAAGATTATGCTGGAATAACCAATAGTTCAGGATATCTCCTAATCTCGTTAAATCTCTTTACAGATGCTGGACATTACACCGTAAATATCGATTTTTATGGAGATGAGATTTACACAGCTGTTGATATAAGTACATCTTTTGATATTGCAAAAGCTGAATCTCAAATCACACTTCATTTTAGCTATGTTGATTATTTACCGGTTCTGAGTGGCTCATTATTAACTCCTGCAATATTGGTTGGAACTGATCTTCAGATCTACAACAGTTTAGATTATTTAGATACAGTTTTAACAAATTCTTTGGGAAGCTTCGACTTTAGTCTACTTCTTCCTGCAGGAGTATATCAAATAGAAGTTCATTACATTGGAGACGTTAATCATTTTGGTTCCAGTAAAAACATCCAAATTGAGATTTACAAGTCAACTTTACAGATTTATACTCCTCCATGCTTCAATCAAACTTATGGTGAAGAAACTTACTTTGAAATCTATGTTGAAGATGTTCTTGGATATCCTCTTTCTATTACTTTAATTGTGAAACTTGATGGAGTTTACTATTCCACAATTGTTACTAATATCAATGGCAACGGTACTATCATTCTAACTTCAGATATTGAGGCAGGAATTCACCTTTTAATGCTCGAATTTCAAGGGAACGATAACTATTATCAAACCACAAAAAACATGAAGATTTACACCAAATTTGAAGTTATATTAGATGATTTTCAGACCATTCCCGATGTTTACGGTAGTGAAGGTCAGATCACTGGAATTATCGACACTTATTCTGGAGAATTACCTATTGTGAGTATCAAATTGAGCCTTAATGGTGAGATATTTACAACAACTATTGATCCTACTGGGAATTTTATATTTGTAACTGATTCCTATCTTCCTGCTGGAACTTATCTAGCAATGTTAACAGTTGAAGAAACAGATAAAGTACTGTACTTTGAATATGCTTTTGAGATAACTAGAACCAAAGGACAAGCTACTATTACTATCGACACAAATCAAAGGATTTTCAATGATGATAATGATATAGAAGGATACGTTCTATTTGAAGGTATAGGACTCGCAGATGTAAATGTAATCATCTATGTAGACGGATTAGAAATCACAAGTATAATTACTGATGAAAATGGAAGATTTATTATTCCAAAAGATTGGTTAGAATACATTCCTGGAGATTATATCCTCACAATAACTGCGTTAATAGCTGATGCTAACGTAGACATTACAACAGCTGATTTCTCTTTGGAAATTCAGAAAGATGTGGTTAATGTCGATATCAGTTATAATAACAGAAAAGTAGAACAGGAATTGGTTCTGAGCATAGTTCTAAGTGATTCTCAATCAAAACTTCTTTATTACTATTCCCTGAATCTCGAGATAAATGGTTCATTATACCAATTAACTACAGATGAGTATGGGGAAACTTCCTTTACATTACTACTTGCTGAAGTAGGAGTTTTATATATCCTAATTTCTGGTTCTGAAACAGCTTATTATTCAGGTTTTTCATTTGCTTTTGAAATAACAATTGAAAAAGCTCTGACTCAAGCAAGTATAGAAGAATCTCAAATTCCTTTCAACAACTCTGAAGGTCTAGCTATTAAACTCGAATCAGAGTTTGGGAATGCTCTTGAAGGTCAAGCTTTACTAGTTGTTATCAATTCTACAACTTTCAACACTATTACTGATGAAAATGGAACCGCTTTTATTGATATAAGTGATTTCTCACTTGGTAAACACAGTGTTTTCATCAATTTTGCTGGAACGAGAAATTATCAGGGAGTCAGTCTATTTGCTGAGATGGAAATTATTCCTCAAGGAACACAATTTGTAATCATTTACGAAAATAAACAAGCATACTTACAATTATTAGATAGCGAAGGAAGACCTTTGTTTTTGAGAGATGTAACTTTTAAATATCTAGACTCGGGTGATGCAGTTATAGCGACAGAAATCTTTAGAACTGATTTAGAAGGGATTATAGAGCTAGATATTAGTACTACAGCAGCTATGAAAGAAGCTGAAGAATTATATGTTGTTTATGAAGGAGAAAGATATTATACAGCTTGTGATATCTGGTTATCCATTAGTGAACTTCTTATCAAACTTCAACAAAGTTTAGAAGATCCAACTCTAGGAGTGTATATTGCGGTAGGATTAGCCGGAATAGCAGCTATCTTCGGTTTTAGACATTTCTTGAAGAAGAGAAAAATCTAGTTAGCTCTTCTTTTTTATTTTCTCGACAAAAACAAACATAAAGCTTTTAATGAAAGGATACGCTTAGTTTACAGATATATACATGAAGGGATAATTATGAGCGAAGAGGAAAAGAAAATACCTGCTGATTTAAAGAAGGAATTGTTGGAAAAGACTGGTGATTCAAGTAAAGATATAAGTGAAATAGCTGCAAAGCTAGAGGGTAAGATTCCGACCAAACCAAAGGATGAAGAAGAGTAACTTTCCACAATTGTTTTTTTCCCTACTTTTTATTTCGTTTTTTTATATTTTCTGTTGATTTAAAGTCAATAGAATAACTTTAAGTACGACTTTCAGAGGAAGTTATTTAGTAATGATCCCTCAAGATACTTTTCGAGATATGATAACTGCAAATAGAGCTGTAGCTCTTGCTGTCTTAAGAGCTAAACCAAAAGTTATTTCAGCGTACCCCATATCTCCAATGACTAGTATCGTAGAATTTCTAGCAGAATTTGTTGCTGAAGGAGAGCTGGATGCAGAATATGTTCGAGTAGAAGGAGAACACAGTGCTATGACAGTAGTGGCAGCTGCGGAGGGGACAGGAGTTAGAACATTTACATCTACTGCGTCTCAGGGATTAGCTTATATGCATGAAGTCGTCAGCGCTGCAGGAGGGATGCGTTTACCTTGTGTGATGTTTGTCGCAAATCGAACTTTAATGAGTCCAGGAGGGATTTGGCCTGAATTAAGTGATAGTATGCCAGAGCGGGACGCTTCATGGATTCAGATCTACATTGACGATAATCAACAATCTTTTGATATGATTCTTCAAGCATACAGAATTGCTGAAGATCCAAGAGTACTCTTACCTGTTATGGTCTGTGGAGATGGATATATCTTGACACATTCCTCTGAAGCTGTAGAGATTTTAGGACAAAAAGAAGTTGATGATTTCCTCCCTTCATATCAAGCAGAACATGCTTATCTTGATGTTGAAAGACCTACAGCTCAAGGCATTATAGTTCCTCCTCATTATCACATGGAAGCTAAATGGCAAATTCATCAAGCAATGAGAAATGCTAAACAAGTAATTCAAGAAGTAAATGATGAATTCGCTAAGACTTTTGGAAGAGATCACGGTGGATTAATTCAAACTTATAAAATGGAAGATGCAGAGCAAGCGTTAGTAGTAATAGGTTCGATTTCAGGAACAGTACGAGAAGTTGTTGATGAGTTAAGAGAAAAGGGGCACAAAGTAGGCATGGTGATTTTGAGAGTTTTTAGACCATTTCCTTCAGAGAAAATCTTAGCAGCTTTAAAAAATACTCAATCGATAGGTGTCTTCGATAGAAGTTTTTCTTTTGGCTCAGCTGGTCAATGCTTTTTAGAAATTCGAAATGCTTTGTATGGATTAGATATTCCAATTTACAACTTTATCGCAGGACTAGGAGGGTTGGATGTGAGGGAAGAAGATATCAGGTTCATGTTTGAAAAATTGACATCAGTGAAAGATGTCAAAGATATCGATGATCCCATAATCTTCGTCAACACCAGGGGAGTAACAGTATGAAACTAAGTGAATTACCCGATGAAGGACCATATACTTCAGGTGACAGAGCTTGCTCCGGATGTATGGCTGCGAACATAGCTTTGAATGTTATGCGTATTTTAGGGAAAAACACGATTGTGAGTGTTCCACCAAACTGTATGAGTGTCTTTGCAGGTACCTTTCCTGAACTGAATTGGAACGTACCTTACTTCCATATGCAATTTGCAAACCTTGCTTCGACTCTCACCGGTATCTCACGAGCTTTGAAAACTCTAGGCAAAGATGATATTGTCGTTGTTGGTTTTGGAGGTGATGGAGGTACTGGAGATATGGGTTTACAAGCTCTCTCAGGTGCAGCTCATAGAAATGAAAATATCTTGTATATCTGCTACAATAACGAGGCATATGAAAACACAGGGATTCAAGCTTCTGGCTCCTCTCCTTATGGTACCTGGTCTTCTACTACTCCTGTAAAAGGGAAACTCAGAGGAAATGAAAACTTCCCTAAGGATATTCCTCGTATCATGATCGCACACGACAGCTCCTATGTTGCCACAGCGTCTACTTATCATATCCAAGATTTCATCAGGAAGATAGAGAAAGCAAAAAATCTTCGAGGATTTAGATATATTGAAGTTCTAGCTGTTTGTAATCCTGGTTGGAGAGTTCCAAGTCACATGGGACCTGAGTTGATGAAAGAAGCTGTTGATTGTGGATACTGGTTTCTCTTTGAATATGAAAATAGAAAACTTACTATCAATAAAAATCCTAAATTTACAGGTCTTAGAGAATTTCTTTCTAAACAAGATCGTTTCATGCACATAACTGAAGCTCAAATAGAAGAGATGGAAGCATATATTCAACGAAGATGGAAGTCCATTAAAAGTCTTGAATCTATTGAAGAATAGATTTTAATTCTCAGCTCTGAAAATTTTTCTCTTCGTTTAGCTCTTCCTATCTAATAAAATTTATATACTCGCGCTAGTAAGACTCACATACTATGGCAAAATTAAAAATAACCTCACCAGCTGGTATGTTGG
>CAZJUB010000111.1:0-7369 GCA_964549075.1 uncultured archaeon
CAGGTCATGAAGTTCATCTCCTCCAACTTTAGATCAATCATCGTGCGGACCTAATTCAAAAATCATTGCTATGTTTAAAGGCATATAAATCACTCTCTTTCCACTGGTAGAAAAATCTCTTTTAAAATTCCAAGGCTCCAAAATATGTGACCTTCTATAAACATTATCGGTAATAAGAAGATAAATTCCCACTGTTTGAATCTAATAGCTTGGACTATGGAGGCTAGTTGCACAATTAGAAGATATAAACCAAAGTATATTACTATACCAATCCAAACTATGAGGTTTGCAAATAATGCCAAGGCGAGGAAGATTCCTGTTATAAAATATAAAGTAGGTAATAAGTGCCATAATTCAAGGCCTGATTTATGTTCTCTGAAAAATTGGATTTTACCTACTGCATATTTTCTCGATTTAATTCTGAATGATTTGTGATTTTGTGGTCTTTGATGATAAACTATTGCTAGAGGATCGAAATATAGTTTATATCCTTTTTTTAAGAGCTTGAAATTTATATCGGTATCTTCAGCAGTCAATAAAGATTCATTGAAAGGCAGTACTTCATTTAGTGCCTCTCTTTTGTAAAGAGCGTTACAACCTGCAGCACTTTCAACAAATCTTCCTTTCTTGTTAAAGATGCTTCTAGCTTGTTCTGACCACCCTCCGCCAAGAAATGTGTTATAGATAGCTATTACAGCTCTACCAAATAAGCTTTCATTAGGATATTCGACATTTGGTCCTGTTATACAAACAACATTTTCATCTTCCTTTTTATTTAAAGTAGTTGCAAGTTTTTCTAACCAATCTTCTTTTGCTACTACATCAGAGTCTGTAAAAGCAATTAAATCACCTATAGCTGATTCAAGTGCTACATTACAAGCAGCAGCTCTTGTTCCTCCATTTTCAAAAAGAATTTTACAACCGAATTCTGTTGCGATTCTAACTGTATTATCACTAGAATGACCATCTACGATTATAATCTCTGTTGGAACCAATGTTTGTTTCTTTATGGAATCCAGGCATTCTCTTAATGTGGTGGCACTATTATAAGTCGGTATTATGAGGGAAATTGTGGTCATATTCTTAAATCACTCCTCCTATCTTTAAACATTCTTCCTTAAAGAAGTGTTTCTTTTTATAACCTCTAGATATGTACATAGCTTCTTGGTACTCAAAAATTTGTTTAGAATTATCTGAAAGAATAGACTTTAGAAGCTTTGTTGATTCTTCTCTCAGTTTATCTATTCCTTTTTTTTCAGTTAGAGGACAGTACCAAACTAACCATTTTACATTATATTCGTTGTCATTTTGTTTTTTAATTTTTAAAAAAAGTGGAAATAATTTACAATCAAGAGGTCGAAAGTCATAAATTTCACATAATCCATTGTCCAATAAGAAAAAACAATCTTTTGTACCGTTTTTTTTGCTTACAATTTTTACATTTTTCTGTCTAGATTCAATTATAGTATACCAGCGATCGTTCTTGATTATTTTATTAATTCTAATAAAATCCTCATTGGTTAATGCTGGAGGTGTGCTCTTACAACACCTACTACCACATTGAATAGAACAAATATCCATATTATTAGAACGATCACTCATTTTTTTCCCTAAAAAGATTCTCTTACCATTTTTTCTATATCATCAGCTGGTTTGATTAATTCTAGCTTAGACTCCTGATTAAACGAATATATGGCAGGTCTTGGATAACCAAATTGTTCACTCATAGACATAGTATATGCTCCGCAGTTTAAAATAATAAGAAGATCTGTTTCTTCTATCTCAAAATCTACTGCATCCTCTGAAATCACATCAACAGGAAGACATAATGGCCCACCAATATTTGTATACTGCCCTTTTCCTTTGTATTCTTGAGGAATAACTTTGTAAAAATTATATCGCATAGGAATAAGTGAATTGGCCCCAATATCAGAAAAAACCCATTTTCTCCCCCATGATTTCTTTGTTCTAAGAACCTTAGTAACTGCAATAAAACTATCTTCAATTAGATATCTACCTGGTTCAAAAATCACTGTTTTCTCTTTAATGTTAGATATATGAGAAGATATCTGCGCACCTAATTTTTCAATTTGAAAGTTTTTGCTATCTAAAACCGATTTACTTGCTAGTCCTCCTCCTAGATTAACTTCGTTAATTAAAATGTCGTGTTTTTGTTCAAGTTTCGTTATGTATTTGTCTAAGAACGATAATAATTCTTCATAAAACTCATGAGATGTTAGGTTTGTTCCTATATGAGTGTGTACTCCGACTGGATTGAGATGTACGCTTTTTTTTGCATATTCAAATAATTTTACACCTCGAGAATGATCAATACCAAGTTTACTGTTTTTCTTAATCAACATCTTTTTTTCAGTTTTTGCATCTAATTCCGGATGGATTCTAATAGTAATAGGTTGCACAATATCGTTTTTCTTAGCTATGGTTTCAATAAGAATAAGTTCATTCATAGAATCGACGTTTAAATGCTCAATATTTTTACCGATTGCATACTCTAATTCTTCTTTTGTTTTAGCTGGTCCATTGAAGATTATATCACTACCAGGAAATTTGGCTTCTTGAGCAAGTTTTAATTCAAATAATGACATTACTTCAATTCCCAAACCAATCTTTTTTGCACTATGTAAAATTCTACCAAGATAATTCGCTTTTATTGCATAAGAAATGAATAAATTTGGAATGTTTTTTGTGAGATCTTGAATCAAATTTCTAGAATTTTCTTGAAATCTTTTTTCTAAATAAATGAAAAAAGGAGTTTCTATTCCAGAGATTTGAGAAAATAAATCATAGTTGTATAGGTTAAGCTTATTATTCTTGTAAGTAAGATAAGGGTAGTTTTCATTGATGTTAAACATGGTGCTCTTGTCCGTACTATGTTTTTCTCTTTAAAAAGTATTATCGCAAAAAATTACTAATTTGTTTTGTTTGTTTTGCATTTTTGTTTGTATCCATCAGCTTTTTTAATATATTTTGTATCTAAAGAATATGGAAAGAAATGCTATTTTTGAATCTTTCTTAGAAGTTCAAAAGAGGGTTAAATTACAAGAAGGAGTGAATGGCATAGTCAAATTCTTTGCTACTATAGATAGATTCCCCAATTCTCCAATACAAAAACTATCACAAAAAGCTAGTTTACCTATTCCAATTTGCGTTGCTATAAGGAATGAACTTCTAAAATTAGGTTGGTGTAAGAGGTCAAATAAAGGAACTGTGCTAACAGAATTAGGTCAAAATGTTATCTCCACTATAACCAAATCGAATAAAGATTTTTCTTGTCAAACATGTGCTAGTTCTGGATTATTCTTCCCATTAGATAAATTTCCAAAGGAATTGGAAATTCTTGAGAAATATTCTAGTTTGCGAGAACAACCAAATACAATAATCGATCAGTCATTTGCTACTCCTAAAACCAGTCTTCGCAGAGTTCTTGTAATGAATCATAACTTCGACTTACTACATCAGAATTTTGCATTTTTAGGTGACAGTGACTTAACAAGCATTGCTTTAGCTCTTTTCGTTCATCCTACGTCCAGAATAGTTGTTTTTGACATTGACTCCAGACTAAAAGAAATCTTTAATTCTGCCAATAGTGAGTTGCATCTAAATATCGAATTTGTAGAGCATGATCTAAGGAAAGAGATTCCTGAGATGTACCTTAATACATTTGATTGTTTTATTACTGATCCTCCTTATACTCAAAATGGAGTTAAATTATTCATTTCAAGAGGAATCCAGCTTCTTTCAGATGAAATGGATGGTATATCATATCTTTCTTTTAGTAATAAGCCTCCTGAACAGATGTTGGAAATTCAAAAAGATTTGATTGAAATGGAGTGTTTAATAACTGATATTATGCATGGATTCAATGAATATGTGGGAGCTCAAAAACTAGGCGGAATCTCATCTTTTTACAGATTGTTAGTAAGTTCAGGAGCGGTTCCTATGATTGAAGGAAATTTTGAAGGTCCTCTTTATACAGGAGATGTGAATCCTGTTTTTCGTATATACAAATGTATTGATTGCAAAAATGAATATGTGGTTGGGAAAAATCAGAATTTTGTAACTATTGAGCAACTTAAGAATCAAGGATGTTCTAATTGTGGTAGTAAAAAGTTCTTGAAAAAACGAGAGAAAAAGATGGAATGATTTTAAAACTCCTAGTGAGAATACTCTATAATGAGAGTTCTGGAGAATATCTATCTTATCCCTAGTTTTGTTAATTGTTATTTGTTGGAAAGAGAGAATGATTGCGTATTAATAGACACAGGCATGTCAAAAAAAGCCAAGAATATCATTCAAGCGCTTAAATCTCACTGTCTAGATAAACCACTTAAAGCTATTTTAATCACTCATGCTCATTTAGATCATACAAGAGGTCTTGAAACTCTGTGTCAGTTATATAGTTCAGAAGTTGTTGCGCACAAAGATGAAAGCGCCTATATAATGAAAACAGAAAGAATGTCAACTAAATCTAGCCTCTTTAGTAAAATAACAGATTTGCTTTCCTCTATTTCATCAGGTCCAGGTCATACTATAGATCAAGTGGTTACAGATGGAGAGGTCGTGTGTGGATTAAAAGTATTACATCTTCCTGGCCATACACCAGGGTCGATAGCACTTGAGGATACAAAGACAAAAGCTTTATTCTGTGGTGATATAGTAAATACCAATAAAAATGGAAACAAAATTCTACCTCCTAAGAAGTCTTATGCTTTAGATTACGAAGAAGCACTTAAGTCATCTATAAAGATGTTCAGACTCTCAAAACCAAAAGCTATCTTACCAGGTCATGGAACTCCGATACTTGACCCTGAAGATGCAATAAAAGTTTATTTAGAACAATATAGTTAGGTGTGATTGTGGCTAAAAGATCTTTATTTATTCCAGCTATGATTCTTGGAAAAATCCTCTTTATTTTCCTTATTCTTTATTTCAATCTAGGAATGTTTGGATTTGACTCGTACATCCATTTGCAATATATTGATGCAATAATTGAAAAAGGTCACACTTTTGAATTCTCTATATCCCCTTCTTATTACGATTTTGTTGGTTTTCATGTTCTAGCATCTGGAATTTCCTTGATAACAGGAATAAGTTCGGAGCTTCTTTATGAATTTATTAGTATAATAATACCAATTTTAATTTTTGATTTAACTATAATTGCTTTTATCAGACATACAGAGAAGAAAAAAAATGGTTATATTTCAAATAATATAAACCTAAAATATCTGGCCCTTATTCTACTCTATCCCTCGATGATTGGAATTCAAATGTTTCTAGCTCGACCAAATTCGCTAGGTATAAGTTTGTTCAGTCTTTGTCTCTATCTCTATCTATGCAAACCAAAAAGTTTCAGAGCTCAATTTATTGCAAGTTCTCTTGCTATCGTTACAGTAAAAGCGCACCATCTATCAGCGTTATTTCTAATACCTGTCATAATTTTTGTTAGTTTGTTTCTAATAAAAGATATAAAATCTGTAATCTCATTCATTTATGCGATTCCCGTTGTAATCATTGTAAATACTATTCTAGCATCAAGAGAGTTTGAGATTGTAAATATATATCTGTCTGAATCACCCCAGTATGCAAATGTTTTCAACATTATTGTGGGAAACAAATATGTCTTCTTAGCAATCTGGATATTTTTCACGTTTGTGAGTTATTACCTAAGAACTTACCAAAAGGAATTCTTTAGAACACAAATTAACAAATTAAAATATCGAATGAAACAATTCAGACTTAGTGTTAAACTTGATGAACTTCCTTCTAAAATAAATCCAAAAAAGCTTGCTTACCTCGGAACAATTGCTGCTTTGATAATTGTCGAAGTCATTGGTCTTTTTATCTATTCAGCAAGTTTATCTTCTTGGTTTATTTCTGTTGAGCTTGTAATCTTATTCATATTAAGTGGTATATCTTTGATATCATCTAATAAATCAAAATACTCGCTTTTCACGTTAGGGTTCTTTTTCTATGGAATGACTGTTGTGTCTTCATTGTTGTTTTCGGATTATGCAGAACTATCGTGGGTTGCTCCTAGAACTTTTGTTTTCACTATTGTTTTCATTTCGATTCTCGCATATTTGGCAGTGTCTGATTTGATACCAAAAATGAAAAACAATTGGAAGATGATTTTTCTAACAGTTCTCATTTTCAATTCTTACCTAAGCATTTCATATATGGGAAAACAATATCTTCCAAGTTATAATCTGACAAACAATTATCAAAATTTGATAATTGCCAATACAATGGATTCCGCTATAGATTTTAATATTTCAAGATCAAGTATTCCATTTTCAATTGCTAAATTTATCGATGGGATTAATATTTATTCTCTCCCCATCATATTGAGCCCAATGTTCACCATGGTTCAAAATGGCCATCATCTAACTCATACGTGGTTAGATTACATAGTGATCGGTACGGTAATGGACCAATGGCTTGGTTTGCCTTATCATTTAACACAAGATGAACTTATGTATTTATTGAATTTCTATTATGTAGGTGATCTATCATATCATATTGTAATAAATAATGGGTATAATTTTCTTCTTTACAATCTATGGTGGGTATAATGGAATCTCTCAGAATTTTACAAGTTACACCTTTTTTTGGTTCTAAAAGTTATGGAGGAACTGAGCGGTATGTTAGTCATCTTTCAGAAGAACTTGTAAAACGAGGTCATCATTTAGATATTTTTACAACTAAAAAAAGCACCGAAATTCCTTACCAAACCTATTATGAAAATATGACTATACATCGTTTTTACAGCCCTTGGAATGTATTTGGTATAAATCCCGCATGCTTTATGCTACATAAGATGCTTCAGTTAGATGATGTAGATATTTTTCATGTACACTCTTATATCTATTTCACAACAATCCAAGCAGCAATTACTAAATTAATAAAACGAACTCCGATGCTTCTTCATGTGCATGGTGGAGTTGGGAGACCTCCTTATAAAACAGGTTTCCTAAAGGAATTTGCTAAATTATTCTTTGATTACACTCTTGGACGTTTCGTAATATCACAAGCAGATTCTATAGCTTCAGTAAGAGATTATGACGCTTCTTTATTAAAAGAGACAGTTCATTCAAATCCAGAAAGAATTACAATTGTAAATAATGCAATAGATCCTGCATTATTCAAGGAAATAGATCCCGTATACTCAAAAGAATGTATTATTACATTTGTTGGTGACTTAGAACCATGGAAAGGTCTTCCTTATTATACACGAGTTGTAAAAAGAGTTCTTAAACGTACAAACAAAGTTGTTTTCTGGTTTGTTGGTTATGGTTCTCTTTATGATTCATTAAAATAAAAATTTTAAAATTAGAAAAGATTAAAAATT
>CAZJUB010000112.1:0-7256 GCA_964549075.1 uncultured archaeon
AAGCACATAGATGTCCTTTAAAACTGATTTAGGAATACCTCTCTCAACCCCAGGATTAGGCATTCCATCATCTAAAAGAGCTGAATCAAAATTCACACTCACATAATCATGGCTTCCATGATAACTCCCATCCATTACAATAAGACCATCTTTCCCTTTAAACACCCTCGCAGCTCGTATAGCAAACATTGTAGCTTCTGTTCCAGAATTGCAAAAACGGATTTCTTCAATTGAGGGAACACGATCACATATTATCTTTGCCAATTCATATTGTCCTGATGTAGGTGCATTATGAGCTGTTCCTAGTGCTGCTTGTTTCTGTATAGCTTCAGTAACTTTAGGATTAGCATGACCATGAAGTAGAACAGTCATATTATTTTGAACATCAATGTACCTATTTCCATCAACATCTTCTAAATAAGTTCCTTCTCCTTTAGTTATATAGAAAGGATATGGATAGAAGTAAGTAATGTTTCTTGTTCCTCCTCCTGGTAACCATTTAATGGATTCTTCAAAAATTGCTTTAGATTTTGGAGTCATTTCTTCGTACTTCTTTATTATATCAGCTTTTACACTTTCTAAATCTCTGGAAACCACAGAAATCATCGCCTTAACGTATTTATAGTCCGAAACTAAATTAGTTTATTATAAATCTTTATTTTTGGAAAAGTTATAACAGGAGTACATTTTTTAGTATGTAAAAACAAGTGAAATTTTGCATTATTTTTTAGTTTTATTACTTGCAAAAATGCGTCTGGGTACTCTTTTCTTGTCAATTTGGTTGGATTTTCTCCTAAAGTAGTACTCTTCTTTATATAGTGACAACTGATTTAATATGCAACTAGACACAAGGTGAAAAAACTGTCGGAAAAGAAACAAACTGAGAAAAAAACAAGTTCAGGAAGTGAAAAGACTTCAACTAAATCATCAACTTCGAAAGAAAAAGAGGAGAAAAAAGTTCTTCGTCCCCCAGTCGAACAATTGTATTATGATGAATTAGAATTTTTAGCGTCTATAGATAAACACTCAAAACCGAAAAATTGGTTTTTATCTCCACATATGCTTAGAATCTTTGTTGTTGGAAGCTCTTCTAGTGATAAATTAAGTAAAAAGATTGAAAAGAAATTTTACGGAAATCCAAACTTAGTTGAGAGAGCAATAGTTACTTTAGCAAGTGATCGAGGGCTATTATTAATAGGAGAACCAGGAACAGGAAAATCTTGGCTAGCAGAGCTTTTAGCTGCAGGAATTAGTCAAAAATCCACTTTAGTCGTTCAAGGAACTGCAGCAACAACTGAAGATCAAATCAAATACTCTTGGAACATAGCAGCAGTTATAGCTAAAGGACAGTCTATGGATACTATGATACCTTCTCCAATTATGACTGCAATGGAAAACGGTCAAATAGGGAGGTTCGAGGAATTAACAAGGTGTACTTCAGATGTGCAAGATTCTCTTATATCTATCCTCTCTGAGAAGTATATAGCAATACCTGAATTGTCAGATGATAATGTTATATATGCTCAAGAAGGATTCAATGTTATTGCAACAGCTAATAGCAAAGACAAAGGAGTTAACGAGTTATCTTCAGCTTTGAAAAGAAGATTCAATTTCGTTACAATACCAATTGTTACTGATCAAAAAACAGAGAAAGAAATTATTGAATTTAGAATCCAAGATTTGATGGAAAGAAAAGGATTGGCTAAGAAGATACCAGCTTCATTGTTAGAAATTCTACTTGAAACTTTCAAAGAATTGAGAGATGTAAGTCTTTCTGCTAGAAGCGATAGTGATAGATTAGAATCTTCATTATCAACTGCTGAACAAATAGGAATTTTAGAGGATGCAATGTTACAAAGCACTTTCTTCAAGGATGTTACTCCAGCAAAAGCTTTAGCTCAATCCTTGATTGGTGGGTTAACACGAAGACTACCTGAAGATCTGACAGTTATGAATAAATTCTGGCATTCAGTAATTGAGAAGAATAAAGCTAAAACAGAAGAATGGAAGAATTATTACACAGAAGGTCAACAGACAATGAAATCATTCCAGTAGTAGAGGGATGAGTAGATGGTTGCTGAACCTGCTTTAAAAACGAAGTTCGAAGAAAATTTAAGAGATAGTACAGTATTGGAAATTCTAAACGAAATCTTACAAGAAGAGGGAGATAATTATCAAGAACTACTTTCAATTACAACAAACGACATCAATGTGCTTCAAAAGGAAAAATTAGAAATCATACCAATTTCTCATCATTCGCTTGCTGCAGCAATACATACAAGAATGAGATTAGCTGAGAAAAAACCTAAAATCATTTTTCTAGAAGCTTCAGAGGATTTTCAAAAACTAGTACCAGATTTAAAACACTGTACACTTCCTGTAGCTTTTCAAGGCTTTATTACCAAATCCACTAAAATTCCTCCTGAGAGATTACCAGTTGCTTGTTATGCTGTTAATACTGAAGCTTCAGCTGAGTATCAAGCTATAAAGTATGCTACAGAAAATGCAGACACACAGATAGTGTTTGTGGATGCAAATTGTGAGCAAAGAATCGTTTGGCAGCTTAAATACAAGGATAAGGATTCTGCTAAGGAAGAAAAAGAAGAAAAGAGAGATGAAAGAAACGGTAATCTGATTCATTTCAAAACTGGAGATATATATCCTTCAAGAGAAGGATTTGTTAATTTAATATTAGCTAAAGCTAATGTTTCTCACTTTTCTGAATGGTGGTTAGATATTGTTGAGAATACACTTTTAGACATATCTTATGAAAATTTTCGCCAAATAATGTTGCTGATTGGTAGTGTTTTCCGCAGATTAGGAGCTAAAGACAATGTAGAGAACATAACTAAGAAACGAGATATCTTTATGTGGAACAAAATACGAGATGTTTTAGCTCAGAAAAAAATAACAGCATCTGATTGCATCTTTATTTGTGGAGCTGCTCATGCAGTGAAAATGGTTGACGAGTGGGGAATAAATGGAAAGAAAAGTAAGAATGAAACAACTGATAATTCCAACTGGAAATATGGTTTAATGCAATCAGACTTTCTTACTGTTGATCAACAATTCGGTCAATTACCTGGCGTTACAGGCGAAATAGATGCTAGATGGAACGCTATTAAATCGAAGATGTATATTGCTAAACCTCAAGATCCTACTGACTTATTAGAAAAATATAGTATTAGTCAGCATGATCAATTAGTACGCTGGTCTATGGATATTGTCAAAAAAGCTAGATCAGAGGGCTATTTAACTAGTCCAGCAGATAGTATTGAGATTGTAAAAACCACTTATAGTTTCAAAGAATTAAGGAATAGACCTTATCTTTCAAAACTTGATTTTATTGAAGCTGCTACAACTTGTATAGAAAAAGATGATCCTTATCTCCCTAAGGTTGAAGATATGGTCACTAAAATTATATTTTCAAATAAATTCGGCAAAGTTGGATATCATGCTTTACCTCCTTTAGCACAAGATGTTTTAGATAGATTAGCTTTCCTGAAAGTTCCAGCTGATTACAAGAAAATAAAACGTATACTATATGATTTGAAGAAGGAACCTCATTACCAAGTTACATCTGATTTACTCTGGGTGTTGAAATTTCTTAATGTTAATGTTACACCTATTGTAGGACAAAAGAAACTTGGAGCTCAAGATAACCAGGAATCATGGGACCTCTACATATATAAACAACAGAATCCTTTGATTCAACTTGCTTATGAGGGGATAACTGTAGAAGATGTTTTTCGAAATAGAGTAACCAAAAAAATTACTCAGAAGAGCAAACCAGTAGAAGTTCTTTCTGCGATACGAACAGTTTTAACCTATCTTGACAATGATGATTTTTCTTTGGTCTATTTAACTAAAATGTTGCTGAATAGTACTTTTGATTTACGTTTTGAAAGCTCCATGGAGTTATATAATCTAACAATAGAGATACTTAATTTTTACAGAACTCAAAAAACCGGAGTTCCTCATTGGCTCAATACTTATATTTTAACTGCTTATAGGGCATATTGTCAAGAGCTTGCTTCTGCAGTTGACGATAGTACAATTTCTACTGAAAGTATAGCGACTATATTTAATTTCATATTTAAAGTAGAATCTATTGCACTCGCACAAGGTGCTTCTAGAAACGAACTTGAGCTGGCTTTCATTCTGATAAATAGGCTAACAAATTTACCTATAGGCAAGAAAGCTGTTGTTTTAGCTGCTGAATCTCTTCTTAAAGATGAAAAGGAAGATGAGCTGAAATTAATAGTAGCTAAAACTTTCTGGAATCCCCTAACCATACAAACACTATCAGATTTATTAGCTGGTATAGTTTATTCTACTAATTTTGCGCCTAATGCTGTTAACATAATTATTGAACTTCTTGATCAGTGTTTCAGAAAATTAGATGACAAACTACTATTTCAATGGATGCCGTTACTTATTGATAATTTCTCTGAATTGAAGCAAGATTATATCAAGCAAATTGAAACAGTAATCAAACGTTATTACAAAGGTTCAATCCAAGAAATTGAACAGATGGATCTTTGGTATGATGAAGATTATTATGATGAAGTTGCAGGAAAAACAAAAGTAGCTAAAGTTCAGAGAGACATCGCACTAAAACCTTCAGTTACTTTAGAACCAGCAACAGAGCTTGGTATCTTTTTACAAGCAAGTCCTGATACATTAAACCAACTAGCTTCCATGTTTGGACTGCAAGATTGGCAGCAAGTAGAAAAACAAGCTGTTCCAGAAGTTAAGCAAGATATTGAGTCAGAAATTGAAGTTGAAATCCATGAAAAGAATTTTCTTGCAGATTTTATTGTTCAATTTCCTGACAGCTTAAATCAACTTAAAATATCAAAAGGTATAAATTTAGAATTTTTACAAATTAAACCCAAGACAAAATCACAACCTGAGAAAGAGGAAAAGAGAGAGAAGGAGGAGGAGAAGGAGGGAGGAGTTTCTGTGCTAATTAAAGAGTATGAAGACACTCTAAAAGAAATCAAGAAAATAGGAGAATAATGAAATGTTAAACATAAAAGAATCGGAAAGTATCGGAATTTTGAATCCACCTGCATCTAGAATTAGCGGTGTTAAAAAAGTACCATATGTAGAGTTTCATGATAACAAAATCCAAGGTGTTGTTTCTAGTGGAAGTAGTATAGAGAGAGTATATGTTTGTGTCTTGGATTTTAATAAGAACACCTTCACATGTCACACAAACAATAACAGACCATGTGGTGGTTTACGTGGTTCCATGTGCAGTCATCTCTCAAGTTTGTTATCTAACGCAAAATCAGTGGATTCTATCAGAAATCTTGATGTCATAAACAAAACTTACCAACTTAGACAGGATGGATCTGCTAGATATTCGGAAGTTTTTACTCGTTTTCAAGACAAGTTAAGATTCTTGGAATTAATAGATGCAGATGATAGTATACCTGAAACTAGATGGTTTTACACAAATGTGGTGGTAAGGAAATGAGTGAAACAATAGCTAATCTATACGATTTAACTGAAAATCTGGATAAATCGACTCAATTAATCAATGAACTCTCCATGTTATTTTATAATGGATTCAGCAAATTAATTAAAAAAGACAGAGACATTCTAGATCAATTAGCGAAAGGATTCAAAGATAGCCCGTTAAGAGAGATAGTTCCTCAAAGTATAGAAAAATTATCGAAATCAGACTATAACAAAGACAATTTCACAGCACTTGTCTTAGCAATTACCTCTGTCCAAGGTGCCATTCACGATGCTCTATATGTCCATGCTGAGGAAGTATTTGGAACAAAAACCTCTTTCTATACACATGAAGATACTATCATGTTTGAGGATTTCGTCGATGAAACAAAAATTTTCCTAGAAAATATTCAAACTTGGTTAATTGATTTAGCAATAAAAGGATTTTCAGATCTTAATAAAGAATCAATCATTTCTTTTGAAACAGTTTTAGAAACTCTTGAGAGTCAAAACGATCTCCAGAGATTAGGTGTGATATTAAGATGTTTAACAAATGAATTTCTATTGGTTCTCTCCGATACTAAAAATCAAGAACATGCAATTCAGGTAAGATGGATGGATTTATGGTGTAAAGCATATCTGCTTACGTTAAAAAAACAAATTCCTCCTAAAGGAATCAAGATTTCAGGAAAATTAAAACTTGTAGCTTTACAAACTTATACTCACAGAAATTTCCTTACTGTTGTCTTGAGTGGAATTTTGGAATATAATAAAGAAAACATCTACATTGAAATTGAAAAATCTAAGTTCATCATCGACTTAATTCCAATCGAGGAATTTTGGTATCAACTCAATAATGAAAATAGTGAATTATTTAAAGGTTTGAACACCTCTACTGTAATATCAGTAAAAGAAGGATATCTCTTTGAGAATGGATCTTTGATTTTGAAAAACTTTGCAGCTACTACTGAGAAATTTTCTCTTATACAAGAATTAGAGAAAACAGTTGAAAAACAAAATCTTATGTTATCTAAAATTCAAGCTATAGATCGTCATCCTATTCAGTTCAAATTACCAGTATTAGTAGAGGCGAAGGATATCAATGGGAGGATTTGCAAATTAGGAAACAAAGAAATTCCTATAAGATTTGAACTGCAACCTACTAGAAGATCATCCACTAGTTTGATACAAAACAAAATGCTCTTAGAATTACATTTTGACAATGGTTGGTTTTTGAAACCATTAACTTCTATGGGAGCGAACAATATCTTTCTCGGCAAAATAGCTGAACAACCGAATACTGCAACACCCACTTATGACACACTAAAAGAAAGAAGTAGTAAAATATTGAGAGAGAAAAAATGAGCAAACAGAATTTAAATCCAAATGTTAGAGCTATAACACATTGGCATACCTTTCTAAGTTCAATAGGTTCAAAATCCCCTTTAGAAGATCAAATGTCTGATCTTTCTAAAAAGAACAATTTACCTCAGGATTTCATGAATCCTAAACAATCGATGAGTAACATGCAGAAACGCATGGCTAGTAAATCAAAGGAAGAAGAGGAGGAAGAGGGACAGAAACAGAAAGGACAGAAACAGAAAGGAAAAGAAGGTGACGAAGTTTCTGCTGCTATTAGAAGAATGCTAATGAAAGCTAAGACTATTCAAGATCTTTTTGCGCCTAGCCAACAACAGAATGTTAAAGCAAGTGATATGCACGAATGGAAGCAAACTACTCAAAGATGGGAACAAATGATGGGAGCAGAAGCTGATGAGGGTATGGGAATG
>CAZJUB010000113.1:0-7230 GCA_964549075.1 uncultured archaeon
AATAAAAAAAAAAAAAAAAAAAAAAATTTCTTTATAAATGGCAAAAGGAACTTGAAAAAGGAACAGAACGTGTTTTGGTTCCTTTCTCTATTATTGCTAATAAGATGGATTTAATTTCTAGAACTACTAGAGAGAAAATTCGAACTCAGGTTAAAAGTCTTGTATCTGAAATGAATAAAAAATATGCGAATCGAGGATTCAAAGTCGACTACTTCGAAACCTCTGCTAAAACTAACGAGAATGTTATTGATGCTTTTGAAAGTCTTGGCTCCAAAATTATTGCTTATATTGAATACAGGAAAGAACAGAGGAGGAAAGGAGTTTGAGCAAAGAACAAATTCAAGAGTTTTTACAAACTAATCATACTGAAAAAATCAATCTTAATAATATCAAAGAACTCCATTCTCTTATCCCATTTATGGCTGATAAGGAAGAAAGAATTCAAAAAAAAGCTGCTCAACTTATTTTTAGTAGTGCTTTTATTCCTACTGAAAAAATTTTAGATTTTTACATATCTAATCCTCTTCCCTATATTAAACAAGTAGTTGTTGATCATCTACAACATTTTATCCCAATCTTAGCAGAGTATTTATCTAAGGAATCAAGTTTTGAAAAAATTAAAGAGATTATATCAAATCTAAAAGTTGAAATTATTACTGTAGCTCTTAAAAAAGCATTTCAAACTGCTCCAGTTCTCACTACATTAGCTGAACTAGCTTTACGTACATGTGATTCCACAATCTCTAACATAGAAAATTCTTTCATTGATTTTAATTTCATATCAACTCAAACTAAAGAAATTAAGAAAATCCTAGTTTTTAGATTGAAGCAATCCAGTCCTGTGTATACTGAATTGACTTTATTCACACTTACTAAATTTCCTGAACTCACAAATCTTATCATCAAAGATGTGAGAAATATACTAAATAAAGAGAAGAATGAATCACATATCAAATATGCCGCTTTAGCATTAATGCAAATTGATGATCCAAAAAATACAGATGTTTTGATTAATCGATTAAAGAATTATGATGATTCAGTTGATACACAACTTGCTATAATTGAATCATTAGGAAGTTTAGGTAATAAAAATGCAAGTGAAATACTGATTTCTCAATTTGTTAAAGGGGAGCCTTTAGCTTATTATGCTGCACGTTCTATTGCTCTACTAGGGGATTCTGTTCTTCCTGATTTAATCAATGCACTTGAGGATGATAATAAAGTGCCTTTCATCATCGAATCGATGAAGAGAATCGGAGATAGTAGTTATGATTATTTAATGTCTGCTCTTCAGAAAGGAAACAATGTAATTAGGAAAAATGCTGCTCAATGCCTTACCTTAGTTATGAGCGAGAAATATGGTTATGAAGGAGCTATAAGATTATTAACAACTCAATTAGCTGGTAAAATTCCTTCAGTAATTGAAGCAATAACTGAATCTTTGTTAACTCTAGGAACACCTTCTATCAAAGTATTAATTGAAGAATTATCTGATGAAGATTTGAGACTAAGAAAGAACGCTATCGAAGTCCTCAATTATTTTGGAGAATACAACATAGAACTTGCTTTAGATGGTCTTCTTGATGTTGATACTACCTCAGCAGTTGAGTTAGGTTTAATTCTAAATATTTACTATCCAAATGAAGAAATGCAACAACTTGGTTATTCTTTTGCATATTCTTCAGGTAAATTACGTTTAAAGAATGATCAGATATTTAATCTTGCATTAAATTCCTTAAAAGAAATGGATCCAACTAAAAGAGAAAAAGGCTGTGTAATTCTCCAACAGTTTGGTGCTAAAGCTATACCTCATTTAAATTCGATGCTGACTGATCCAAATATCCAAGTGAGAAGAAAAGCAATAGAATCATTACGAGGTATAGAAAGTAAAAGAGCATTAATTATTTTGACAAATGCAGCAAAAGATGCTGATGATACAATTGCTGAAATTGCAACAAGAGCTCTTGGTGACCTCAAGGATCCTGGAGTATTAGATGTTATTATTCATAATATGAGAAGATCAAAAGAACTTGTCAAAGAAGCAGCTATTGATGCTGCTGTAAATATTGGAGCACCTATAGCTAAAAAATTATCAGAGAATCTTAACGCTCCAAACACTAACCTTGTAAGGTCAACAATTGAAGCTCTAAGTCAAATGGATTCAAGTATATTAAATATATGCATCCCCTCTCTAAAAACAGCTGATGAAAAGTGGTTTTCTAATTTACAAAAAGTTGTCACAAAAATGGAGAAAGGAGCAAAATCTGTGTTGCTAAAAAAATATAAAACTGAAAAGAATAGAACAATTAAGGATAGACTCCTTGTTTTATTATCACTTGTAAAAGAAGTATCTATTGTTAATGATGCAATCAGTAAAATCAATTCACGAGAACAAAAACTCGGTGTGTTAGTTTTAAATAATCTCGGTGAAGTAGGTGTTAAAAATCTTGTTGGCAAAATTAAGAAACTAACAAACTCAGAGCAAATCGAATTCAGTTTTAACAGTAAAGGATTGAAATCTGAAATATTAATACCTATTCTTGAAAAAGCTCAAGCTGATCCTAAATTAAATGAGATGAAACAATCGTTAATAAAAAACAATACTCGTACAATTAGAAAATACTGTCAAAATGAAAATATGAATTATAATGATTACATAAACAAGTTTAAGGAATAACAACATTATTTCATGAAAAGCTTGGGAATTACATCTGAACCTTTTAAAATATCAAATTGATTGTTTGTTAAGTTTGCTATTTTATTAGCAAGCAAAGGACTAAATGAAAGTTCAAAGTGTGGAGGAATATTCATATAGAAAACCTCATTTTCTTTCAAGAAACCAATACTATCATCTAATTTACTTACTGTATTTAATCTCTTATAACTTGCATCTAAAATCTCTAATTTGCCAAAAAACGTGAAAATTTCATGAAAATCATTTTCGATACTTTCTAGACTTTCACGTTTCTTCTCAGATGATCTAAAGATATGGAAATAACCTGATTCTTCTAACCACATAAAGGAAGCTGTTGATGCATCAAATAAATTAACTTTTGGAAATCTTTCGAATATAGGCGTGATAATTTTTATCAGATTTGTCTTACGTAAATCATCGTGGTATTGTCCATAATTGGAAGTTGTGATAACTAACTCTCTTCCTATATATCTGGTCGAATCTGTTGAAAGTTCTCTTTTACCTTGCAAACTTATTCGTTTATTTTCACGGATGATATATACATCATTTTCATCTGCTAATTTTCGGAAAGAGATGAACAAATCAAAAGGATTTGAACATTTGTAAGAATTATAGATTTCTATTGCATGTATCTCTTTTTCTGTTTTAATAAAAGGATAGTAATTCTCTATTTCTTCAATACTCAGATTCTTGTGTTTAATATTACTATTTTGTAGTTTTTCTTTGTGCCTTATCATTTTTTCAAATGAACTTTTATCACGGTAAAGTAACACTAAAGGATTTTGAGAAAATTCGAAATCTTGTGACATTGAGTTTAATTCTTCTAGAATAGAGATATTTCTCCGAAATACGATATTCAATAACGAATCTGATAACTGAAAAATCGGTAAAATTATTCCTGGATTAAAATGAGAAATGTTGAGTCCTTTCTGTTCCTTGAGAACAAGATTTATTTTTTTATCTTGATGTATTTTTGAAAAGAAATAAGCCAAAGCAACTGCTGTAATCCCTTCTCCTTCTATAAGAATATCACACTCAATCTTCTCTACCATAACCTATAATGGAGGAATAGATATTTAAAGTTTGAAGAGAAAAATATGCCATGGCATACGATATTGTACTAAAAGTGATTAAACAAGAAGGAACATGTGCAGCTGGTCACAAGGTCGGAGATGAAATTCGTATAAGTTTTGATAGCAACGAAATAAAAGGAAAAATCTGTCTCCATGCTCTTAATTCTGTTCTTCCTAAAGTTTATGCTATGGCCTATGGTGCTGAATTCCCATGGTTAAAAGACAGAGATGTTTCCACTCATGCTTGTCCAGATGCATGGAATCCTGTTGTTTATGAAGTAAAAAGAATTAGGGAGTGAGAACTAACTCCCAATTATTAGAAAAATTATCTTATCTATGATAAAGAGTAGTAAGAAAGCTAAATACAAAAGCAATAGTATCTCTTTAGTTATATACGCCCATTTCGGCTTTTGATTGAACAATATAGCTATAAATAGAAAGAAAGCAGTTGGTAAAATAAGTACATAACCTACTATCGCGCTTGCTAGATAGTTTAAACCTAAATAAATAGCTGTAAAACCTCCAGATATTAATATTGCAAGAAATATATCTGAAATTATTGCTGTTTTCTTGGGGCCAAATTTTACTGCTAAAGTTCTAATACCTGCCTTTCTGTCCCCCTCTATATCTGGTAAACCTTTTATGATCTCTCTTCCTACATTCCCCGAACCAGCTGCAACTCCTACAACTATGGGTATCCAAGCGAATCCATTATGATAGACAATAAAGGTATGTAATGAACCATATAAGAACAAAGCCAATACATTAATTCCAATGGTTAAATTTCCCCAGAATCCTAGTTTTTTCAGTTTAAAATCATAGAGAACTAAAGAACCACCAAAGATAATAGCTGTTACTACACTCAGTCCATATAATCCTCTGATTATATCAATAGCAAGAGCTGTTCCTAATGCTAAAACTACAAAAATAGAACCATATATTTTTGCTGCCTTAACTGATATTTTACCAGAAGCAATAGGTCTGTGAGGCGCATTTATTGCGTCTTCTTCTCTATCTGCAATATCATTAAATATCATAGCTTGACAAGAAACCAACATACCTGCTAAAACAACCAAAGCTACTGCTAGATAATCATTGGTTGTCAAAGAAATACCATTTGGAAAAGATAAAACAACTCCAAAAGCTGCTGCACATCCTGAAACCAAACCATTTACTAATCTTAAGATTTTGATATACGCTATCACAATCTCTTTTCTAGAAAAATGTATTGTACTCATACGGATAAAAAAATAAGGAGTTAGTTTTAAAATTTATTACTATCTTTACTCTGTTTTCTCAATTTTAATTTTTATTAACCGAATATTATCTAGGTCTAAACCTTTGAGAGTCTCTACGAGAGCCCAATTGATTTTTTCAAACACTGATTCAGCATATCTGTTCAGAGGTACTTCTTCACTATTTACTTCTAATAAAACTTTAGTCTTCATTGTTTTCAAATCTAAATATAATTTATGATTTTAAAGAGTTTAGAATGCACACTTTAGTTTCAACTTTATATTGGCTATTTAATCATAGATGATTTGATTATCTTCTGTAATTATTAATTTACATTAAGTTCTCATAGTATATATTTGAGATATATTTGAAAGAAATTTTTGTTTTTCTCAAATTATCACAAATAGTGTGTTACTAAGTTATTAGTATCTTTCAGTAAGCAATATTTCTGATACAGTTGAGGTTAATATTGGTAGTCTAATCAATGGTTCTTCAATTATTATTTTAGGGCACGGAACATTTGAAATTAGAGGAAGCATTAATCAAACATTTACTGTAGGAAATCAGCTTACATTTGTTTTTGCAAATAGTTATTCTGAAGAATACTTCTCTGTAGTATTTGATCCTTGTACTGTTGTTGTAAAGTCAAGTTAGAGTTTTAATTATATCACTTAATTTTTCAATAAATCTAAAGTAAATGAAAATATCTGAACTCCATATAACGAAAAAATCATGTTATAGTTGAGTAAGCATAAGTTGTTTGATTATCCTTTGTAAATTTAAAAAAATAGGAAAAGAAAAGATATAGTTAATTTTATTTTAGTTTTATAGTTGGATTAGGATCATCTTTACCATGCATCTCTATGTCAACTAAACCAGCTGATTCGAGCATCTTAACATACCTCAGAATAGCATGAGTAGAAGATCCAGTAGACATTGCTAATCTCTTAAGCTCAATTACTCTATATTTCTCTAAGGTTGAAAGCCAACTATAGGAAGGATCTGATTCAGCAATTATTTGGAATCTCTTCAAAGCTTCCTCTTTATCTCTAAGATCAGTTTTGATTTGTTCTAATCTTGATGAATCGGTTAAAAGTTCGTTATATTTGTTCTCAATTGTTGCTTTTTCATCTTTTACTTGTTCAAATTGAGCTTCAATTTCTGTTTTAGCACTCTCTAACTCGTTCATACTTTCTCTTAATTTATCAATTGTATGTTGCTTATCTTGATACCCATCACTTTGTTCATCCATCTCTCTTTTCATATTTGCAAAGTCAGTATCTTTTTTCATTGCTTCATTCTTGAGTTCTTGAATTTCTGCATTCAAATTTTCTTTTTCTCTTTTAAGATTAGTATGTTCTTCTTTGAGAGTATTAAGTTCGTTCTCAAGGTTATTTTTTGTTGTTTCTAATTCACTGAAACTCTCTGCTCTTACTTTGAGTTCATCAAGTTCAGTTTGCAGAGCATTCTTCTTCTCTGTCAACTCATTATTTGCAGCTTCAAGCTCCTCTACCTTAGTTTGAAAGCTTTGAACTTTATTTTCTAATTCAGTAATTTTAATCGCATCACTAACTGAAATACTTCCGTCTTCTTCTGTCAAATTAATCACCAATTAATAGTGGAAAGACTATATGTTTCTAAAGAACAGAAACATGAACATCTTACTTAAAGTTTATGAAAGCTATAACATCCTCTAATCGTTTACATCTAGAATTCCATCTTGACCTATCATAAAAACTGTTTCAATTTCAGGAATATGAGGACTATCAATAACCCTAGCTATTCTCTTATCACCTTTACTTTTCCTCAAAAAGATTCGAGTAGTACAAGAATGTGCTACTATATTTCCTCCAATTGGAAAAACTGTTTCCCCGTATAAAACATCTGGTTTGGAAAGAACTTGATTAGTAGCTACAACAGCTATTTCATAAACCTCTGCTAATCTTAAAAGTTGGTGTAAGAATTTGTTAAGTTTCTGTTGTCTTTCAAGTAACGAGTTTCTGCCAGCAAATTCAGCTCTAAAATGACTTGTCAAAGAATCGATAATCATGAGTTTGACATTCCCTTCCTTAATCAATCTTGGGCTTTCTAAAACTAATACCATTTGATGATCCGAATTATAAGCTCTACCTACATTGATTCTTCCTAAAACTTCTTCAGCTGGTGCATTGAACTTATTACATATTTGTACTATTCTTTCTGGTCTAAAAGTTCCTTCTGTATCTA
>CAZJUB010000114.1:0-7127 GCA_964549075.1 uncultured archaeon
CAATAACCCAAAAATACAACAACTAAAAAACATTCCCAAACACACTTAAACAATTAGTTAAATTTTTCAATTAGCAAAATAATAGGAATTTATGGATGAAGTTAATGTAGTTATTGTAGGAGGTGGACCTGCTGGACTTCAAGCAGCCATTACGATCGCTAAACAAGGTTTTCAACCAATAGTTTTTGAACAACATTCTCAAATTGGAACTCCTATCCAATGTGGTGAAGGAATGAGTCTCAATGCATTTCGAGATTTTTCTATTCCTACTTCTAATAATGATATTTGTGTTAGAGAACACAAACGATGTAAGTTGGTTTTTCCTTCAAACAAAGTACTCAGTGGAGATATCCATGCTTTTATGATTAAAAGAGATGTTTTTGATCAATATCTTGCTGAAAAAGCTATAGATGCAGGTGCCGTAATAATTACTAATACAAAAGTGAACGCTATTTTACACAATTCTGAAGAGTTGGTTGTTAAGACAAACGATCACAAAAATCCTAATTATAAACCTAAATTTCTTATTTTAGCTGAAGGAGCAAGAGCCCAATTAGCACATTCTCTCAATTTCCCTGCTTCACCTTTAATCAAAGCTTTTGAATACAAGATAGAAGGTGAATGGGGAGAAGATTTGGAATTTTACTTTGATGCTAAAGAATTTCCACATGGTTATTGTTGGATTTTTCCTAGAAATAACGAAACAAACGTTGGGATCGTCACTACAGCTAACCAGCTAAAAGCTAGATTAGATTTGTTCATGAAGAAGAAGGAAATAACAGGAAAAATAATCAAGAAAATTGGAGGAATGATTCCCATGAAAGGTCCAGTTCATAATTTAGCTAAGAACAATGTTATACTTGCTGGAGATACTGCTGGAATGGTGAATCCAGTTTTTTATGGTGGGATAAGGATTGGTATGACCAGTGGGGAAATCGCTGGTAGAGTAGGAGTAGAATATATTAAAAACTTATCAAGAAATATAGAATATTCTACAGATCAATATTATCTTTATCTAAGAAATCTTCAGTTTATGAAGAAGGTCAATTTACAATGCCATGATTTCTTTTATAGTAGAACTAATGAATTTTTAGAAAAATTAGGAAAATCCTTTGATGGTATTTCAATTAATGCTATAACGGGATGGAAGATAGTACAAGTTTTAGGCCGATTTCTGAAGAATCCATCTATATTAAAATATCCAAGAGGATTGCTAAAAATATATCGAGGTTTTAAAATAGCCCGTGATTGGGGATTTTAACCTAACAACAATCATAATAGTTAAATGTATGATTTGAAAGGAAAAATTGTTTAAAATGATTATTCCAGTAAGATGTTTTACATGCGGAACACTGATTGCGGACAAATGGGATGAATTCGTTAAAAGAATTGATGAAGGAGATAATCCTCAGAAGGTTCTAGACGATTTGAACGTAAAACGATGGTGCTGTAGAAGAATGCTTGTTTCTCATACCGATTTAATAGAGGATTTTCTACCTTTTACTTAATTAACAAATACAACTCAACTAACTGAACAGAAAGTTTTTAATTAAACCGTTTGAGCTCTACATGCTTACAAAGCAGGAATAACACAAATCATAAACAAACTGAGGATACACGATGTCTGAGGAAATTGAAGAATCTACTGAAGAAGAAATGTTATTAATACCTCGAGATACCTATTTAGTATCAGGTATCCACATAGGAACAAGTGTTTGTACAAAGTTTATGGAACCGTTCAAATATAGAGTTAGAAACGATGGTATTTATGTTTTGGATGTTAATGCTACTGATGAAAGAATTAGAACTGCTGCTAAATTCCTAAGTCGTTTTGAGCCATCAAAGGTAGCTGTCTTTGCAACCAGACAATATGCTTCAGTTCCTAGTACAAAAATGGCAAGAATGGCAGGTTTCAAAGTAATTCCTGGAAGATTCATACCAGGAACACTAACAAATCCATCTTACGAGGGTTATATTGAACCTGATGTAGTTGTACTAACAGATCCACGAGCAGATAAACAAGCTTTAACTGAAGCTGCTGCACGAGGTATACCTATAATTGCTTTGTGCGATACAGATAATGTCACAAGCAATGTAGATTTAGTAATTCCTGTAAATAACAAAGGTAGAAAATCATTAGCTCAAGTTTATTATCTTCTTACAAGAGAAATACTTAGAGAAAGAGGTGAACTCAGCGAAACTGAGGATTTACCAGTTACTGTTGATGATTTTGCCTTTAAATTATTAAAGGAATAATCCTTTCTTCCTTATTTTGAAAAAGATTTTTTATGGTTAATTTCTATTGGTGTTTATGGCTCTCCAGTCTACAAAATTTTCTGCTCCAGGTAAAGTAATTTTATTTGGAGAGCATTCTGTAGTTTATGGGCATCCTGCAATTGCTACTGCTGTTGGTCTGAGAGCTTATTGTGAAGTAAGAAAATCTGATGGAAGAGATATTTTTCTTTCAGTACCAATGCTTTTCAAGAATCAACTCTTTGTTATCAATAAAAATAGAGTTATCCCTCCCGAGCTTGAGTCTCTAAAACATGTTATTATGTTAATAAGTAATAAACATGCGAATGTTCCTCCCCCAAATATAACAATAACATCTGATATACCACCTTCAGCAGGTTTAGGTTCAAGTGCTGCAACCTCTGTTTCTTTAGTAGCTAGTCTTTTAGAGTACTATAAGGAAGATTACAATCACAAAATAATAAATGAAATTGCTTTTGAATCTGAAAAAATAACTCATGGTACTCCATCAGGTATTGATAACACAATCTCTACTTATGGGGGAGGTTTGTTATATGAAAATGGTACAATTACTCCTATTGCTTCTAAACTTAATTCATCTTATCTCCTTATAATAGAGAGTGGTGTTTCTCGAAATACAAAAGACATTGTAGAAAAAGTTCGAAAAAGGAGAGCTGCTGATCCTGATAAAACTCTAAGTATTTTTAATAAAATTAATGAAATCACAAGAGAAGCAAAAAAACATCTTGAATCAGGAAATGTTAAGGCTGTTGGAAATCTGATGAATGAGAATCATGAACAACTTGTGAAACTTGGTGTTAGTACTCCAATTCTAAATAATATTATAGATTTAATTGATACTACTAATGCCCTTGGAAGAAAAATTACTGGAGCAGGAGGAGGTGGGAGTATAATAGTTTTGTACGATAATTTTGAATATGCTAAAGAAATAGCTATAAATTTTACAAAAAATCAAGGTTATGTTACATATCCTTCAAAAATTTTCCAACGTGGTGTTAGAATTGAAGAACAAACCAATTGATATTATAAAATTAGGCGGTTCAATTATTACAAATAAGAATGAATATCGTTCTTTGAGAAAAAAACAACTTTCCCTTATTAATACTGAGATTGCTCATTGGGATAAACAAAGTATAATAATCCATGGAGCAGGTTCTTTTGGTCATATAATTGCCAATCGATATTTAATTCAGTTAGGATACAATAACCAGAATCAAATTAAAGGTGTTATTCAAATTCGAAGAGATATGGCTGAATTAACAGCTGCAATAATTGAATCATTAGTTGACCTAGGGGTTAGTGCATTAGCTTTCCAAACTAGTGCAATGATTTTCGAAAAAAATAATGAATATTCACTTTACATTTATCCGCTAAAAAAAGCTCTGGAATTAGGTTTCATTCCTGTTCTTTCTGGAGATGTTGTTTTCACAGAAAACAAAGGTTTCAAAATCATTAGTGGGGATACTTTAGCAAATCTGATTGCCAAACAAATGGAAATAAATAGGGTGGTTTTTATTTCAAATGTTGATGGATTGTATCTCAAAAATAAAGATACCCAAAAAAATGAACTTGCAAGTTACTTAACGGCTGCAGAACTTGAAAATATAGAAATTAGTGAATTTAAGAATGAAGATTCAGAAGATGTAACAGGTGAAATGCAAGGTAAACTCTCAGAGATAAAGCACTTACTCAAGTATGTACCAGAAGTAAATATGGTGAATGGCTTTTATCCTGAACGATTGACCTCACTCCGTAAAGGAGAAAATTATATTGGTACAAGAATAGTGTCTAAAAATTCTACTCAAAGATAAGTCTTTTAAACATAGTAAAATTTTGTTTCATACCTAATGAAGGCATTATTTTAGGTGCCCGAGGTGAAAAATGATGTATAAAAAGTTTGATATTCCAGAAGAGGTTGTTAAAGAATCTCTAAGTATCCTAGAAACTTCTGCCAAATCTGGTAGAATAAGAAAAGGAACAAATGAAGTTACAAAAGCTATTGAAAGAAAAACAGCTCAACTTGTTTATATTGCTGAAGATGTAAATCCTCCAGAAATAGTAATGCATTTACCACTTCTTTGTGAAGAACAAGATGTAGCTTATACCTATGTTGCTACAAAGGAAGACTTAGGAAAAGCTGCTGGTTTGAAAGTTGGTTCAGCATCAATTGCTATTGTAGATGGTGGAGAAGCTAAACAAGCACTCAAAGGTCTAAATAAGAAACTAAACGAACTTAAAAAATAAGCTTGGTGATTTAAATGAGCACAAGTAATGAAGATGAAGCTACTCCTGCTGAAGTTATTCAAGTACTAGATAGAACTGGAAGTGTAGGAGAAGTGATCCAAGCCAGAGTGAAAGTTCTAGAAGGTAGAGATAAGAACCGTATCTTAACTCGCAATCTTAAAGGACCTGTAAGAAAAGGAGATGTAATAATGCTCCGTGAGACAGAAAGAGAAGCTAAGAAAATTAGAAGAAGATAAGTGATAAACAATGCCAAGAACACAAAAATGCTCATACTGCGGAAAAGATATAGAACCTGGGTGTGGGATGCTGTTCATACAAAGAACCGGTTCCGTGCTCTATTTCTGTTCAAATAAATGTAAAAAATCTCAGTTAGTTCATAAGAGAGATCCAAAGAAGCTCAAATGGACTGAGAGATATGAAAGAAAAATTATGTAATTTCTTTCCTCTTTTTATTTCTTTTATTTTATTTAAGCTAAATTATTATCTGATATTACAAGAATTTTTGTGGTTGTAACAATTAATTTTTATTGAGATATGAAAGAGCTACTTAGGAAATTTGGTGGTAAACTTGGAACGCGAATTTATAATGATTAAACCAGATGGAGTACACAGAGGACTTATAGGATCAGTTATTCAACGAATTGAACATGTAGGTTTCAAAATAATTGGTCTAAAAATGATTACTGTTACAATGGAGCAAGCTAAGAAACATTATGCAATTCATGAAGGAAAACCGTTTTATGAAGGTTTGCTAAAATACATCACTTCTGGTCCTGTAGTTGCTATGGTAGTAGAAGGAAAGGATGCAGTCAAAATTACAAGAAAAATAGTTGGAGCTACAAATCCAGTTGAAGCAGAACCCGGGTCAATTAGAGGGGATTTTGCTCTAGAAATTGGTAGAAATATAATCCATGCTGGAGATTCTCCTGATAATGCTATATTTGAATACGAAATCTATTTTAAAGAAGAAGAATTTTCTAATTACGAAAAAATAGATAAAAAATGGTTGTACGAATAAACATTTTAGTAGATTTTCAAATTCTGTTAAACCAATTTCTTTTTATTTTATCTTTTTTGCTAAGCATATAGAGAATAACAATTCTGATAGTAATTTCAATTTAACTTCAGCTCGGTGATATCATGTCAAAAATCATTGATGAAAAATCAGGTAAACGAATCAGAAGTCCAATTGGCGTAATACTTGGACATGTAGATTCTGGAAAAACAAGTTTATTAGATAAAGTACGAGGGACAGCTGTTCAAGTAAGAGAAGCTGCTGGAATAACTCAGCATGTAGGTGCTTCTTTCTTTCCAACTGAAACAATTTTGGAAGTGTGTAATAAACTAGTTGAAGTTAGTAAAATTAAGCTTAATATCCCAGGATTATTGATAGTTGATACACCAGGACACGCAGTTTTTACCAACTTAAGAAAACGTGGAGCTTCTGTTGCTGATATAGCTATCTTAGTAGTTGATGTAACAAGAGGTTTTCAAGCTCAAACTTATGAAAGTATGGATATCCTGAGAGCTCGAAAAGTTCCTTTTATTGTTGCAGCAAATAAAATAGATAGAATATCTGCATGGAAAGGTATACCAAACTCAATATTTATTGAAAGTTATAAGAAACAAAATCCAAAAGCTAGTGCAGATCTAGATAATAGGATTTATGAGATTATGGGAGAATTAGCTCAATTAGGATATGAATCTGATAGGTATGATAGAGTAAAAGATTTCCGCAAGAAAGTAGCTATTATCCCAACCAGTGCTCAGACAGGAGAAGGAATACCGGATTTATTTTTGGTTTTAGCAGGTCTAACACAACAGTATATGCTTGAGAAACTTGAATATAGTGTAGGACCTGCAAGTGGGACAATTCTTGAAGTCAAAGACGTTGAAGGATTAGGTACCACAGCTGATGTTATTATCTATGATGGTGTGATATCCAAAAATGATAAGGTGGTTATAGGGGGTAGAGAAGGAGCTGTACTCCTAAAAATTCGAGCTTTACTCGAACCGAAAGAATTAGACGAAATGAGAGACCCACGAGATAAATTCAAAAATGTTGACAAAGTTTATGCATCTGCTGGTGTGAAAATTTCTAGTCCAGGTTTAGAAGTTGCTCTAGCTGGTGCTCCTTTAAGAGTAGTTCCACCAGGTCAAGAACAAGTAATACTTGATGAGGTTAACTCTGAGCTTGAAAGTTTCAGAATTGAAACAAAAGACAATGGAGTTATTGTTAAAGTTGATACTTTGGGAAGTCTTGAAGCTATCGTTGACATGTTAAGAGAAAGAAATATCCCTATTCAAAGAGCAGATGTTGGCGATGTTACCAAAATAGATGCAATAGATACTGCTATTGTAGCTGATAAGGCACCTGAATTTGGGGCAATTTTGTGTTTTAACGTTTCCATTTTACCAGATGCTCAAGAAGAGATAGTGATAAGCGATCTTAAAGTCTTTCAGGATAGAGTTATCTATAATCTAATAGACGATTATGAAAGATGGATGATAGATCAAAAAGAGGCAATCAAAGGTGATTCCCTCACAGATTTGCAAATGCCAGCGAAAATTACTTTACTTCCTAATCATACTTTTAGATCAAATAAACC
>CAZJUB010000115.1:0-7121 GCA_964549075.1 uncultured archaeon
TAGCATAGAGTCCTAATAACCAGGAGATAGAACGAGGAACAGAAGCAGGAGGAGTAAGGACAGAGTTGTTGGAGATAGGTTGATCAGTAGCTACTATTTGATACTGCAAGTGTTGAATAACAAAAGGATTGTTTATACCCGAGATTTGGAAACCAATAACTACTTCGTGATAACCTTCTTGGATAGGTAAAGTCTCACTAATATTCACGAAACCATTACTATTAACACTATCAGAGAGAACCAAAGTATTGTCTATATATAGTGTAACATACATCTGGTCGAAAGGATATTCGTAAGAAGCAGAAAGATCAAAATTGAGGGCTAGGGCAAGATAATCTGTAGAACTTGTGGTTGTGAACACATCATAATAGAAGAGAGAAGCAACGGAGAATTCGGAATCAATTACTAGCTCATTCTCTAACATTCTAATTATTTGTTCTTCTTCTAGAGTATCGATAGGAGCTGTTGCTATCGTACTGGAATTATAAAGCATAAATTGACCCAATCCCGTGGCAGAACCTTGGATAGTAAACAGTAAATCTTGATGATACTCAGAAGTATAAGAATAGAGAGTGAGGGTGCCATGTTCCATCATCTGCTCGAAATAACTGATCTCTCCTTCACCTATAATTTTGGAACCACTCAAGAACTGATAAGAGATGGCAGGAGAGATTTTTGCTCCGGTGCAACTATAAACTAAAGTTATGTGAATAACTTGATTAGCATGATAACGAATAGGTTTAAGCTTAGAGAGATCGAAAGAATAGTTGAAAGGACCAGATTCCCATTGAAATGCATCTAAACAACCGTCTTCTGGTGAGAAAGAGTAGGGAGAACCTTCAAGGACAATATCTGATACAATGATAAGTTCTGTGCAGATACGAATAGAGAAATTCAGAGAAAGAACGTTTAATCCAAGAACAGGAGAACAATAGGTAGTGAAAGTGTGAGAAGAGTTGGGAGAAAAAGATTCTTCAGCTATGGTCTTTCCATTTAGATCGACTGTGACTGTTCTCTCGAATGCTTTGAAATCACCGCTATTAAAAGATAAAGTGATGTTACAGGAAGTATCATTATGAAAATAGAAAGCGCTAGAGAGAGATCTAGAGACCCACGAGAGCATGTTACCTTCAAAAACCAAACAGTCTTGAGAGAGAGGGAGAGAGCTAGACTCTTCAGTAATATCAGGAACAATCATAGGTTCAATTTGGGTAAAGTTGAGAATAGTTAACGTCCCTTCAGATCCAGATGATTGACCAGCACAAGTAACAAAAATATCCAAATCTCCAGAAAAGGTTGAGGAATAAAAGAAAGTCTCTGTCAAATTACAGATTGTGCCATCCTGATAAAACTGTTCTATAAGAAAATTTACTTCAGTTGTGTTGATGAGAAAAGAAACTGTTAGACCTGTAGCATTGCTACTACCATTGACTTGGAAGAATAGTGTTAATTTATTGAATGCTCCTAAATCAAGAGAATTGAAATGTAGAGTAAACACTTCCTCTTGATAATTATCGTTGAAATTGAAGACAAGAGATTCAGGGAGGTTAGACGTGGTGTTTAGATCTGGAGGATCAATATAGATTCCTGTGCAAGAATAAGAGACGAGAAAGAGAGCACTAACTAGAGAGACCAATAATAGTAGAGTATTTGGTTTTTTGTACAAGTTCAATATTGTCTGTACTTTTATCCGCAGAATCACTTAAAAAGGCGAGAAAATCTAGCCATAAGGTTTATTTAACAATTTTTAGTAGAAGGAAACCACAAATTAATTTCTTTTTGGTTTTTATAATTTTTTTTTGTAATTCTATTGAACTGAAATGTTAGATAAAAAGAGATTGAGTATACTCTACTTTGTTTTAATTATTCTTTCTTCATTCTGTCTATTCACCACAAACTCAGCACAAATAATAGACCCGGGGTCAATAGAACTAGCACCTCTTTCATTTGAATATACTTTACATTCTTCAATTACCATCTCCTCAGATGCTGATTTGTATCTCTTTCCAGGTTCTGGTACCCATGAAGAGCCATTTTTTATTGAAGGATTTAACATCACTTCCAGCGATCCTTTTGGTATTCATATTAGTGCCACTACTAAACATGTTCTTATCAGAAATTGTTTCATTGATGTTTCCAAAACTGGCATTCTTATTGAAGATAAATTGGAGGGAACAGTTAGGATTGAGAACAATATAATAACAGGTAGTGAAGATTTAAACGGTCATGGAGTGGTAGTCTATCTTGCCAAAGAAGTTGTTCTGGAAGAAAATATTGTTTCTAATCACGCTTCTTCTGGTTTAGTTATGGCAGGAGTCGATGTATCTTATATTCATAACAACGTATTCTCTTCGAATGGCGATACAGGGATGGAAGTAGTTTATGTGAATAATTTAGGGATTTATGAGAATAAGTGCAATGATAATGTAAAGAAGGGGATGTATATTGGAGGTTGTGATAATGTTATCATCATGGGGAACGATTTTTCAAGAAATAGGTGGGAAGGAGTATATCTTGAGGAGTGTGAGGATTGTTTCATCCTCAACAACACTATAAAAGCTAATAATCAGTTAGGAATGAAGATGGACGGAATTAGAAGGTGTTTGTTGAATTATAACCTCTTTAGAAGCAATTATGAAAGAGGATTGTACTTAGATGAGAATTGTGAGAACAACTGGATATATCTAAATGATTTTATTACTAATAGTAGAGAATGCTATTCCCAAGGTAGAGATGAAGGAAAGGGAAATAGATGGTTTTCTGATAGTGAGAAAAAAGGGAATCATTGGTCAAATGCGATAAAAAACGAAGAGTATAAAATTGATGGTAATGCAAAGAATGTTGATCTCTTTCCTTTAGAAAGACCGATAACATCCAGTCTGATAATAAAGGAAGATGTTTCTGAAATGAATTATAATTGGATAATTTTTGTTGTTCTGTTATTTTGGAATAAAAACTGCAAAAGAATATTCTTAACAAAAACTAATAAAACTGATTAAGTAATAGATTTGATAAGAAGAAATAATGGGAGTATTATGAATTTCAAACAGTCATCTTTAGAGTGGTATTATTCTTTAAAAGCAATGGATGAAGCAATAGAAAACAAGATTCAGCACGCTCTTTTTGTTTTGACTAGTTATCAAAATATAAAAGATAGTAAATTCCCTTGGATTAAAGAACCTATTAATAAAGAAGCTTTGATCAGGACAGTAGAGGCAGATATTATTGCTCAAGCCTTCAAAAGTATTGAATCTTTGTTTACCATAGCAATGATAGGATTAAGAGCAGAGGAAGAGAATATCTTTGACCATAAGAAAATGAAAGATTGGTTTTTTGAGGGGAAATGGAACAAAATCGAAAATCAAATCAAGAAACTAAAGAACATCAACAAAATAGGTGTTTGGAAATGGGCTTTATGGATTGCGGATATTGAAGAAGCCAATAAACAAATGAATTTAACTGCAGACGAGTTGAAGATGGTTAAATCAATTTATGCAAAATATATAGAACGTGCTGAATTTATTTTTACTTCAGCACTGGAGTTTTGGAGATTATATAAACCTGTAAGAAATGCTTTTAGTCATACACTAAGATTCATCCCATCGCCCAGAATTTCTGGTTTAGAACAATTACCTAAAGGATATCAGGATATGTTGTTGGTTCTAGACAAAACTTGGAAAAATAAGAATCCTATCAAAATCCCAGTTGTAATGGGTTCTCGTTCAATTAAGATTATAGCAGAATTAATTACAAATTTTAATCTTTTTGAACAATCAATCATAAAGAATCATACAATTTCTATTCAAGCAAATGGTAAAAGATTAATACCGACCTATATTATTGGAAGAGAAAATGAAGAAAGACAAAACCAATACAGAAAACTAGAAAAGAAGATTCCTAAATTTCTGGAAATAAACGTAAATTGGAAACATGATTTTGATGCTGTGAAAGAGATTAAACCACAAATTGAATTATATGAAGATTTTAGGAATAAGCTTATTAAACTTGGAAAATTCCATCCATACTCAGTTTTCGGTAAGATTTCCTTTCCTAGAAGTAACAAACAGAACAAATGAAATACTTATGAAATTGCATTCTAATAAAGGAGAAATTACAACTTTGAAATTTGAGAAAAATAAACTAAATCAGAAAATCATATTTCGAGAGCTTATATTATATTCTCTGGTTTAATCATTTATAGACTGGAATTGATTAAGTGTCCATTTTCGTATCAAATCGTCTTTATCAGCTTTTGGCAATTCAAAATCTGAAAGCTTAGTCTCAAGAATTTTATTTAATATTCTTGTTTCGTTTGATTTAATTTTTGAATCTAAGTTCAAGTCTGATTCATTTAGAGGTTCAAGTCCAGTTATATGCAATTTGATATATCCTTCATGTCTTTCTTGTATCTGCTCGAGTTTTTTCAATTTATTATCCCAAAAATCAAAGTACTCTTGTAAGTTTTCAACTAATTCAAATAAGTCAAGTACTTTCTTCCATTTATTAACATCCTCTTCTCGTTTTATTTTTGTGTGTGCCAGATTTCGCAAAAAACTTATTTTTTGAAGTTCATCGACTATGAGATTGATTCTTTTGTTTTCTAGACTGAAATGTCTATTTCCATTTACCTCAGACTTGAAACTAGTACTATACAAAAATCTTGAAATTCCATCTTCTTGTCTCTCTATTTTTATTTTGGTGAATTTTAACAATCTGTTCATAAGCTCTTTTAACAAAAAGCAAGAGATATTAGCTTCAGAATTTGTATTAATTGAAGTTAGACCAATACTTGAAAAAGTAATATATTTCATTAAATCAAAATATTCTATATTTGCAATTTGCTCTAACTTTGAATTTAGTAAATTGAAGACTTTTAAGAAGTGTAGAGATTGGTTGTAGGAATATATTGCATGAATCCAGTCTTTAGAATTTCCTCGTCTTATTTCTTCCTCATTACAATCATCTTCTCGTCTTTTACCTTCTTTTAGGTTATAATTGATATCGTGCAAATACTCTAGAATCTGTTCAAAATATGCAGGATAAACTATTATTCTGTCATCTAGTTCACTTTTATAATCACCTAATAGTCTTTCTTTAATCTTATTTCCTGAAGGAGCAATTATCACTAATAAAAGATCTTTGTTACTCTTCAATGCCTCAATAAAAAGAAGACGTATGTAATTGTCTCTAAATGAATATCCTGAAGAAATTACAAGCTTTGTATTTTGTGAATTTAATCTTTTTTTCAATTGATAAATTAAATCAAGTAAAGGTCCTGGTCTTTCCCACTTCTGTAGCGGATACATAATCATATCATAAATTTCTTCTTTAGTTTGAAGACTACGTTGATGTTTATCAAGTAAAATAGGGATTTTAAGAAATCTACCTAAAGATGTTTGATACCAACCTACAGAGCCATGTATTTTATAAATCCTGAGTTGAACATTACTTTTATTGAAATTGTTAAGGTCCCAGAATAATTCAAAACCATCTGAATAATCGATATTATGCTGAAAACAGAACTGTTCCAACACGTTATCATAATTAGTAGTATAGATTTCATTAACAATATTTGGACCAAAGAATTTTCGTAAATCATTAAGATAATTAGTTTTTTCAATTTCAACATATGTTTTCATTTTGATGAATTCTTTAAGTTCATCAATTAGTAAAAGGATAGTATCTCTATCATACTTTTTAATTGTATCCTCAAAATTATCAAATATAATAAGGGTTAATTCATTTTCATATTCATAAACTCGATTCAAAAATTCATAAATAAGTTCTATATCAGGTTCTTCTCCCTTTTCTTTTCCCATAATCTTGTTAGATTTAATTAAAGACTTTATTTCCATAAATTTCGTATACAAACGTCTATTTTCTATTGATAAATAATCTTCGAATTGTTCTACAAATCTAAATGTGGTTGGGACACCTGCTTGAGCTGAGGTACCGGCTCCTAGGAAAAAAATAGTATCATTTGATTGAATTTCGTCACTTTCATCAGACATTAATATCAATCACATATTTTTGTTTTTTCAATAATAAATGTATAGATTTTCAATCAATTTGTAAAAAATGAATGTCTAAAAGAGATGCACTCTAAAAGAATTTTTCTAATCCGATTGTTTCTTTTTCTTCATATATTCTTTCAGTTCTTCCTTGTTCTGTTCTATGAACCATTTTTTTGATTCTTTTATCTAGTCTTACTATTACTTTTGATATTTCTTTCTCTTCGATCAATAAAAGCTCTAGCATAAATTTCCTGTGTTACATCTTGAGAATCATGTTCAAAAATGCTTTTCAAACTAAAATCAGATAATGAAAGACGATTTTTACTTATTTTACTCCATGTTTCACTAGACCATTTTTGAAGGTTAAAAGGTTGACCTGAAAAAAATAATTTCTTATTTGCTATTCTTTCAAGTTTAAATCCCCAAGCAAGTACTTCCATTTTTCCTTTCTGATTTGTATAAACTCCTAAAATCGCTAGATAAGCCTCTTTCCATGCTTTAACAGTGTGATCAAGAACGGGATCGAAATCAATTGTGAATCCCTTGGGAACTTGATGTTGGGGAGTAAACTGCATTTTTTCTGGTAAAGAAAGAACAGAACCCACAGTAAATGTAACAACATCAGTCCCTTTAGCTTGCATAACAACAGGAATAGCCATTATTATCTCTTGTATTAATAAATATGACATTCTATCACCTATATTCTGTATAAGTGGGATTATTGTACAATAAGGTGTCTTCTCCTTATCCTGTTTAACCCCATAAGGAGTTTCTATTTCTACATAAGGAATCACAAATTCTGGTCCTCTAACTTTTGTTCTCTTTCTTGTATAAAGATAATTTAGTAAAGCAAAAGTGAAAGAAATCACAAGAGCTGCTAGTGAGATTGAATGAGTTGTTTCCCAAACCAATTTTATCAATAATCTTTCTCTTAAGAACATATAATTATTTCTGCAATTTAGTTTTAGACAAAAAGCAACAAAGTGTATCTTTACGTGTAAAGAGGAGGATCCACTCTACAAGAATTGTTTAATTCTTCTATCTGTTACATTTACTGTTTTTGTTATCCATACCTCTTTTTCTGTAACCTTCTGTTATGCTGGGGAA
>CAZJUB010000116.1:0-7081 GCA_964549075.1 uncultured archaeon
ATGAAGGAAAGTTCTCATAACTTGAACGTCATGTTATATCAAATACTAATAGACATCCAGAAGTTCCTCTAAAATAGGTTTCTCTTACAGCAGAGAATCTCTGTTGCCCAGCTAAATCCCAAATTTGTGCAACAAAATTTCGTTCATCAATTTGTAAATGTTTAACTAAAAAATCTGCCCCGATTGTCATAGAATATCCATCTTTGAACCCCTCACCTAAATAGCTTTTTCGGAGACTAGTCTTACCTACTGAACCATCACCAAGTAAGGTTATCTTGAAGATTTTACGTTGACCAGCACTTACTCTAGTTGAAGTTTTATCATTTTCATCTTTGTGAACTGTAATTGATTCGATAACAGGTTCTACCACTTCCTTATCTTTACTTCTATAACTTGGAGAAATTTCAGAGTTCTCAGACTGTTCTTTTTGATCCATTATCCATTGTTCAAGATTACCATAAGCCACATCATTTTCTTTACTAATTATGTTCTCCTCAAGTAATTTGTCAACTTCAATAGAAGTCATATTTCTAGTATAGATGTGGTCATGGAACCTTCCTAGAAAACTCCAAAAAGCATCATACTCTACATACTTCCATAACTCGTTTTTTCGTATAGAACTATCTCGGAAGAAATATCTAGTGAATGTATCGGTTAGCTTCAAACGTAAATCTGAATTGAATATCGGTAAACGTTCTCGAAAAAGGATTTTAGCGCTCATTTTTGATTCTTTATTTATTTTCTTTCTAAACTTATCAGGTTCGATTAAGCCACTAATCAAGGATTCTATAAGCTTAACAACTCTATTTTTACTGGTAACACCTTTTTTGCAGATTTTGGATCTAGCTGAAACTGTAATAGTTTTTTCTTTTTCCCTTAAACTATCCAAGTGTTTAATTACACTTTGCATAACCTTTTTCACTTTTTTCTTTTTCTCTATTTCTAAAGCTCTCTTCAAACCTTCAAGGATACGTTTTCCCTCTATCTTTGCTAATAATACAACTACTCTTCTTCTTATCTTCCAATCAGGATTTTCTAATTCCTTGATTATTAGATCTTCTCCTTTTTCACCCAAAATTTCGAAAATTAATTTGATTTCTATTCTATCTAGATCAAAACGATGAATTATCAATTGGACAAGGCTTTCCAATATTTCTTCACTTTTCAGTTTACTAAACACTTTTAATGCGAATTTCTTTACAATTGGAGAGCCTTCATTTAACTGTTCATATAGAGGTTCTAGTATTAAATTAATGTTTTGTATATCGTCTCTATTTTGATTCTTTTTGCTTTTCGCTTCTTCTTCTAATAAATTGACCAATCTATCTACATCAAAGGATGTTTTAAGATATGCTAAAACTTTGATGATTTCTTCTCTTATAATCTTTTCACTGTCTTTTAAAGTATCTAATAGAAAATTTATAGTTTTGTTATCTTTTATACTATAGATCACTTGGATTAAGCTTTGCTTTATATCTGTATTTCCATTTTCAAACTCACTAACCAATAACTCTAAAATCTCTTCTCCCATTGATGTTACAATTGAGTCTAATGTCCAAAGAACAGCATACTTTTTTTCTTCATTTTCTAGTTTATTAATGAGAGCTATAACAGCATCTTCACCAATTTCTATGAAGGCTTTGTCTATAGTATCAAAAATTTTGTCATAAGGATCTTCTTCTATTGGAAAGATTTCTAGCAAAAATTCGATCAAAGGTTCTATTGCTCTCTTATCCTTCAATTGTCCAAGAGACCTTACTGCAGTTTCTTTTACATCATCAACCTCATCTTCCAGTAATTCTAATAATGGCACAACAGCTTTAGAGTCTCCTAGTTTTCCTAATACAAATGCAGCTTCCTTTCTCACTGCCCAATGTTTATCCTTTAGCGATTGAATCAATGGTTCTAAAGCACGAGAATCCCTAAGTTGTTCTAAGAGATCAACAACAGACTGTCTTACACTCCAATCTTTATCCTTTAACAATTGGATTAGTGGGTTAACAGCAGGTTTCCCCAATTTTCCTAATACTTTGGTAATTTCCTTTCTTACTTCTTGGTTTTCATCCTTCAGCAATTGAACCAGAAGCTCAACTACTTGTGGATCATTTAATTGTCCTAGCGCTCTTGCTGAAACTATTCTTATCATCCAGTCTTCATCGTTTAGCATTTCAATTAGAGACTCAACCACTCGAGGATCCTTAAATTGTCCTAGCGCTCTTACAGCATATGCTCTAATAGTTGGATTTTCATCGTTAAGCATTTCAATTAGAGACTCAACCGCTCGAGGATCCCCAATTTGTCCTAGCGCGCTTACAGCATATGCTCTAATAGTTGGATTTTCATCGTTAAGCATTTCAATTAGAGACTCAACCGCTCGAGGATCCTTAAATTGTCTTATCACACAAGCATCAAATTCTTGTTTTCCTAGATGTTTAAGTACTAAAGCTAATAATGCTTCCATTCTTACTTGTTCATCTTCATCGTTCAGAAGCTGAATCAAAGGTTCTACAGCACGAGAATCCCCTAGTCGCCCTAATGCTATAGTAGCTGCACTTCTTACATCAGATTCTTTATCCTTCAATGTCTGAATCAAAGGTTCTACAGCACGAGAATCCCCCAGTTGTCCTAATAGTCTAGCAGCGGACAGTCTTTGAATCCAATCTTTATCTTTTAACAATCGGACTAGTGGGATAATAGCAGGTTTTCCCAATTTTTCAAATGCCTTCAGAACTTCGTTTCTAACTTCATAATTTTCATCCCTCAGCAGTTGAACCAGAAGATCAACTACTCGTAAATCATCTAATTGTCCTAGCGCTCTTACAGCATACTTTCTTACAATTTGACCTTCAACCTTCAATAACTGAAACAAAGCCTCAAACTCATGTTTTTCCAGATGTTTAATTGTTTTTAGTTGATTTGTCAATTCCTCTAAAATTAACAATACGTCCCTTCTTACTTGATCATCTTCATCTTTTAGAGCCTCTAGTAATTCTTCAAAAGATGGTTTTTCCTCTTCTTTAACCATAACAATTAACTTTTTCTCTTTCTCTTTTAAACTCTGTTATTATATTTGTTATTTCTTGTCAAGGCAAAACTTATTTGATGCAACTACAATTTTCTTTTATGGTTTCTAGTCTTGCAGAATTGTATATCAAGATTGTTCAAATGGTTATTTTATGTTTAATTTTGGGATATTTCCTTTATAGAAGATTTAAAGACAGAATTACTGGTTTTACGTGGTTTATTTGGGTGTTTGGATTAGTTATCCTCCAAGGAATATTTGAGTTAATTATCTTTATTCTCTGGTATGTTTATGGAGTACTAGTCTATGTAACAGGTGAAGAGTATAATGCTAGTTCTATTTTCGAAATACACTTAATCCCTTCAGCTATCGCTCTTTTTATTTTATTCCTCTATTTAGAATTTATACGTCATGAAAAACCTAATACTTTTCTATTAGCTACAGCTTCAACTCTTCTTGGGAGTTATATCATCATTCTCATTCTTGAACTTGTATTCAGACTTGAATATGGAGTAATTGATCCTGAATATAGGATCTCAAGAATCATATTCAACATTTTTCAAGCTTTTGTGTTAGGTGAAGCATTTTATGTATATATCATGGACACAATAAAAGTTGAGTACAAAAAACTGAAGAGAGTAAGTCTTATAATTGCTATAGCAACAGGAATAGGCTTTCTAGCTGCTTTTCTAAAAATCTTTGAAAGATGGACGGTAAGAGGAGGTTTTTTCATATATGGAGCAATTCCTTTTAGCATTACTTTTGGTATATTGGCTTTAGCATTTTTATTAAATCCATTCTACGTCTATCTCCTTCCTGCAAAAATTAACAAAATACTCATATTCAATAGTTCAGGATTACTGCTTTATTCAGTTAGTATAGGACGAGAAGAAGGTACCATAGCTCAACAAGATATTTTAGTTACAGGAGTCGTTAGTGCGTTAAAATCCTTAATCTCTGAGACAACAGGAGCAAAAACAGATTTAAGAAAAGTAAGTTTTAGAGATAAAAAAATGATTGTAGTAGAAAATGAAGATAGAAGCATAGCAACACTAATAATAAGTGACAGTGACGCATGGATCCTACAAACAGCTGCTAAACATTTTACTGAAAATTTCTGTGAGATGTTCAAAGAAGCTATTAATGATTTTGATGGAAATATAGCACAATTTAGAACAGCGAATGACATTGTTCGTCAAGTATTTCCGTTTGTACCTCCAGAAGAGATTAGACATGATTAAAGAGGAATTGGATAATTCCAAATTTCTATTTTCTTATTCAAAATCAAATTTGTATGCTGTTAGGTTAAGTTCATCTCTCATAGATATCAAATCTTCTTGTATACTTTTACTAAGAGGAACTCCTTGTTTACGAACAAGTTTTTCTGCTTCAAATTCCTTTTCCCCAGCTGTGTAAATCCTTATTGCTTCAGGTACTTTATCTGAATTACGTAAATCTCTACAGATACTTCCCGCTATTGATTTAAAAGTATCCAAACCCATGAAAAAGGATGGATCGATAGCTATGAAGAAGTGACCAACTCTAAAATGAACCTTATTCCCATCTTTATCAAGACCAGATAAAGCTTTGAGGAAAATACCATCTTGCAGAGCTGCTGAAAGGATTTCTACAACAGTTGAATAACCATATCCTTTATATCCAGAAAGTTCTTCTCCTGCTCCTCCTAAAGGTAACAAAGCAGCTTTATTTTTGACGAAATCTTTCAACAATTGTCCAGCATCAGTTCGATACTTCCCTGTCTCTCTATCAATGACAACACCTTCATGAAGAGGTTTATTTTCTCTTGCAGCAATTTCGACTTTTCCTCTTTGAATGATAGAGGTAGCTGCATCTAGAACAAAAGGAAACTCTTCATCAGTTGGAAAACCAAAGGTTAAAGGATTTGTTCCAAGCATAGGTTCTCCGCTAAAAGTCGGTGCAACAGCTGGTCTAGCATTTGTTCCCGTTATACCAAGACATCCTTCTTTTATAGCCATGAGAGGGTAATAACCAGCTATTCCAAAGTGAGTACTATTACGTACTACAACCATCCCTAAACCATATTTTTTCGCTTTTTGAATAGCTAATTCCATTGCTTTGAAAGCTATATAATGACCGTTACCATGATGACCATCGATAACAGCAGTTGCAGCTTCATCCTTAATAATCTCATAATCGGCAACAAGATGTTGTCCTGATTTTACTCTAACATAATAGTATTTCAACCTTTGAACACCATGGGAGGTAATTCCTCTAAGGTCTGATTCAATAAGAACATCTGCACTCACATGAGCTTGTTCTTCAGGATAACCTAAAGCTATGAAAACGTCTTTCATAAAACTATGCAATTTCTTGTTATCAATATACGAAATATCTTTACTCAATTCTATCAACAATTCGTGATAAAACTACAAAGATATAAGACTTCTGTTAAAAAGAAAAATTAGAGGGAGAAAGGTGCATCCCATGGAGCAGCTGCAGATGTTTGAACATTTATAGGAACTAAAAATATTCCAAAATCTACATATAAGCTAATGTCAATTTGAATATCAAAATCACCATCAAATATTGCTAGCAAAGGAATGAGATAAGTAATTTCTACAATAACATCATCATTCAAAGTATCACCTTTGAGGATGTCTCCCAATTGGTTCGTCCCGCTTGCTAATAATTCACCGTCTAAAGAAGCTTGACTGAAATTAGCTCCATAAACATTAACTGTAATGGTGAGATCACGGATAGAGTATAAACCTTTATTTTGAATTTCAGCAGGTGTAGATAATTCAATAAAACCAATATAACCTTCAACAAAATCAGGAGTAATATCAAAAGTAACCGAAGTATCACCAATAAAATAATCTACTTGCAAATAAGAATAGAGCACTGTTCCTCCAAAAGCTAAAATTCCTAGCATAACAGGAATGAAAGTGATTAAGAAAATCTTGAGCCATTTCTTCAAAGATGTTTTCTTTTATTACCATTAATAAGAATTTAGCATTAACTATCTAAAGTTCTATCATAACTTGAACAGAACAATTTTTAAAAAATGTAATATTTTCAACTTATGTTCTTTGTTGAGAAATTCAAAGATTTACCTAAACATCAAACACTAATTGATAGAGCAGTAGGAGTTGTAACAGCTGATCCCAGAGTTGTTGGTTTATACGTAGGAGGTTCTCCATCAGCTGACGAATATTCTGATATAGATTTAAGCATCTATTTTGCTAACCAAGCAGATCTGGACAGTTTCAGAAATGACAGACTAGAGATAGCAAAGAGAATAGGTAAAATAAAAGCAGAATCGATGTCTACTATTCCTTTCATATATGTTGTATTTTATGAGGAAGAAGTGAAATTAGATTTTGATTATTATGTAGTTCCTGCAGAACTGAGACCTGATAAAGTTTATTGCACAATTCTGTATGATCCTCAAGGTCATCTAGAACAAATGAAAGAAGAATCTAAAAATATGAAGTGGGATATTGACATAGCAGACTTAGCTCACAGAATAAAACATTATCAAGTAGCAATAAGTTATACCGTGGGTAAAATCTGCCGAGGAGAGTTTTGGGATGCACTTGACGCAATTGATTTTTATAGAAAATATCTGGTAAAGTTTGAAGATTCATTTGCTTTTAGGAAGCAAGAGAACTATCGGAGGCTTGAGAAAAAGTTAGATGATGAAAGATTAGCTGTTTTAAATAAAACATTAATCTCAGAACTTACTCAAGAAAATCTTTTCAAAGGAATGGATGCTATTTTCGAGTATTTTGATAGGTTTCTGAAACACAAATTCCAGCAATTAGATATCTTTCCAGAAGAATATTACAAAACTATGAAAGAATATTATGAAAGAATGAAAAGGGAAACTCTAAGTTAGAAGAAAGATAAAAGGTTCCAAAAACCAAAAATAAAAACAAGTGCAATTGGTAGAATAGCTAACAGACTGTATTGTAACCTCTTGAAAATTGGTTGGCAATAAGATAAAGTTCTCCAAGTTTTTTTGGACATTTTTAAGAAAGTATTTTCAGTTATTTCCTCATTGTTTATTACGTTGTC
>CAZJUB010000117.1:0-6734 GCA_964549075.1 uncultured archaeon
AAAAGAAAAAAGATTGTAAGGAGTAAAATGATTTATTCAACAATTGAAACTCTCACCTTGTTTTCCATCTGTTTATTTGTTTTCTTTATTCTTTGGGTATCAGGAGCGATAAGATACTGGGATGAGAAATATGGTGGAGGAGAAAATCCTTTAGTAAGTCTCTATCAACCAGATGTCTGGGAAATTCTAACAATAGGAGCGGTATTCGTACTAACACTGCTAGCTGTCTGGACTAGTATGTACTGGTTTTCTGGATGTTTTTTAAAAATCAAAGGATATGATGAGGAGAGAAAAATAATCAAGATAAAACTATCTAAGTTTTTAATTTGTATATCCATATTAGTAGTGGTTTTTTGGATTATTTTTGGTGGAATAGATTTAATATATATAAGAATAAAAATAGGCGGTTCATTCGAAGGAATACAAGCATTAAAAAATCTTCTAGAACCTTATGTGGACTGGATACCTATAGTGGAAATACCAGTTCTAGTTCTGTTTAATATTTTCTTTTTTTTAAGTGGAATGAAAGGATTAAGACATAATAATTGAGCTAATCGATGAGAGGTACACCTCCATATCTTGTTTTTCAGTGACTATAAGTCTGAATCGCTGTTCTGTTCTTTTTTTGTTACAGTTTTTCTTCGATATACAGTGAGAGCAACAATTCTTCCTTTGATCCCTTGTGCTTTTTTACAATCTTTTTCATCAATGTCCTCAACATAGCTATCTCTTCAGCTGTAAATTCCTCTTCTTCTAGAAACTCCCCCATCTTTCGGATTGCGAAGTATTTGTTAGGTGGTTCATCAGATACAACGTCCTTATAAATCTCAGCTATGGGTGTTTTCATGAGTTTTCTCCTCTCATCAAGTTCCTTCATCACTCGTAAAACCAATTCTTCTGATTCTAGCATATTTGTAACATCATATTTAGGACCTAGGTCAGAAGTGTCCATCATGAATCTACTTCTATCAAAATAAGAGCGACCATCTGCGATATATTTGACCTTATTTTCTTTCCCATTGATAGGATGCAGAATCTCTCTTCTATCAGTTTCAGATAGCTCCTTCCTTAAAGCAATGTGATCTTTGTCATATCTCATTATTTCTTCAATAGCTGCTCTTTCTTCTAATATCCTAGCTAATTTTTCTTTTTCTTTTCTAACTTCATGCTTATCGTCAGTTAAGTAACTCATATAATCTTACTCCCGTTCTTGTCGAATGTGCAAAATAATACACATACCTTTCATAACTCTTTTGCTAAACAAAATCAGGAAAATATATACCATTTCCTACCAGATTTGATAATTCACCACCCATTTGTCTAAAAGAGTTAGTATAGTATGTTCAGACCTACAATGAGGACATCTAAGAAAAGGACCTTTTTCTGTTTCCTCAAATCTAATAATATTACCTTCTAAAGGAAAAATCACTCGTTTTAAATGCTTCCCACAATGTTTACATTCTGATTCTAAAGAAATTTTATTACAATCTGTGCAAAAGAATCGAGTTTTGGGGCTAATGAGACTCCCTCCCACTCCACACCCAAGCTTGAATTCTAGGTCACATTCTAAACATTTGAATAGGTATACTTCACCCATTTGTGTTCTCCAATTCCAACTTCTGATGATATATTATAAATATATAAAATTGGTCTGAAAATGGTAAGAAAGTTTTTCAAAAAAACCATTCACACAAAAAATAAGTGGTTGATTGACTATTGATTAGAAATAAAAAAATAATTCCTCAAGAGAGGAAATTTGTTTATTTTCGTTTTGATACAGATGAAACTGCAAATATAGAAATTAATGCTAATATTGAGATAAATATTAATGTATTTTCTGTTTTAGCTGTTGCTATCACTTCTACTTGTACACAATCAGAAGCAGAATTTCCTGATTCGTCTACTACAGTTAAACAATAAGTGTAAGTTCCAGGTTTTAAACTGTTTAAGGTGAAAATTAATGGAGTAAGATTTGTCCATGCACCAGATTCTATCACGTCTCCATTTCTGGTTAGTTCATAACTTTCAGGATAAGTATCGTAAGCTGTCCATTCAATAAATTTTCCAGTCATATTTTCCTCAAAAGCCAGATCTACAGGAGAATCGATGATAGGTGATGTTGTGTCAAGAACATGCACATTTACACTATCTGAAGTCGATTGTGAGAAATCATCCCAAACATATATAGTAAACGTATAATCTCCTTTTAGCAGGTAATCGATAGTATAAGCGATTGAAATACCTGAAGACCAATAACCTGACTCTACTAGTGAACCATCTTGATAAATGTAATAGTCATCAGGAGAGTCGTGAGTTGCAACCCATGTTATCTCATTTCCTGTAACTCCTTCACTGAATGTTTTATCATTAGGATGAGTTATTGAAGGAGGTGGAGGATCACTGACATATATTGTGACCATATAAGTCCAGCCATCATCAGTATAAGGATCTCCCCAACCAACATCTTCCCAAAAATCAGAACCTATGTATAAATAAAATAAACCAGGCGTAGCTTGACTAGGTGTGAAGGACCAATGAGATTCATATGTACCACCTTCATAAGTAACAGATCCCCACTCTGACTCTCCAGAGACTGAATAAGAATCACCATCATCAAATAGTACCCATAAGTTAATCTCATGAAAATCATAAATGCCAGAACCAAAACTATTAACAGTCAAACCGATATCGAAGTAGATGGTTTCCCCTCTTCTCCATGAAGTTGTAGTTAAATCTAAATAGAGTGTATAAAGAGAACCTCCTGAAGAGGTTTTATATGTAGTATAGGTCGCTGCATTAACATCTATATTGAAATTTGTTTGACATACCATTCCTAAAGTAATTAGGATAAGAATCATAAATGAAAATCTATAGAATTTCATATGAATTCATCAAATTTAATATAAAAGTAAATATCTAGAAAGTCTAAAGATTGTAAAAATAATTTAAAAAAATACCATAATAATCTTAGCTGTTTTTTATCAAAAAAAAAGTAAAAAAGGTAAAATATTTAATCTGTATAGATTAATTCATTTCCTTTTATACTTTAATACAAAAAAGATTGTAGAAATTGCAGCTACAGCTAATATGCTTAAAGGCACAACTGTATATTCCCAAATCTGTCCTTTTGTAACAGCAGGAGGATCAACATACAAACTGAAACTACTCACTAAAGTTGTGTATCCAGATTTTGAAATTGTAATGTCTATTACTTCTGGTAAGTCATAATAATCCATTACAACCTCATAAATACCTGCTCCCTGGTCTAATGCATAATAAGTCGTGGAATGATCGTCTACTTGAACTGTAGCTCCTGCAATAAGTTGTCCTTTTGTATCTTTAATTTTGAACATATACGTTATGTTGTCTAAGGAATAAAACATTTCAACTATCTCGTATTCGAAGGATAACGGTGTTAATCCTACAATAATTGATAAGCTTCCTGCAAAAGGTATCGTTATACTAATTAACCATATATCAAGATACGGTATCTGAATCCCAAGATAGTCATATAACCACTTGTTGACATCAATAGGACCTATAGGTATGCCTACAAGTTTTCCTGAGAATGTCATTTGACAATAGGCTTCAAATCCTGCAGCTGATTCAATCCTGTAATTGTCAAGTGTAAGTGCAACATCATCATTTCCTGTTGCACTAGTTGAGACTGTACATGGAATTGCATACATAGAATCTGTAGTTATGGAAATTGAAGAGAATACTGGATTACAGTTTATTCCTGTTATATCAACTGTTAACAAGTTCAGTATCTTCAAAATCGGAATAAAGTCAATTTCTAATTTGAAACTAGCTAGCCAATCAATAATCGCTGGTAGATAATCTTTAGTTTCAAATTCTAGGTGAGTAATAGATTTAATTAGAGATGATAAGTCTCGTAAATCAATTCTGAATATTCCAAAACTCAAAGGTAAGCTTTTGGTCAATTCTTCATTATATAAGCTACTAGAACCGCTGTAATAATTCTCTCCAGCGCTAAAACTATATTCAGCACCTAAATCTATTTCGATAGACAGACGAATCTCTGGATTGGCAACTTTGATGTAAGCAGTAAAATCATCTCCTGGTAAAAGAGTTGATGGATAAGCTAAAAGCATTTCATACTCTACTGTAGCATTGACAGAGACAGAAAAGTAAGGCGTAATTGTGACATTAGTGTCTTCATCTCCCCAAGTAAATTCATGGTCGTATCTGAACTCTTCAGAGAAAATATCCAATATCTCTCTACTACTTTCAACGATATAGGTTTCTGGGAAGAAGTAACCATAACTGAAATACTGAATTAAGGTGGAATCATACCCAACATTACCATTATTGTCTGTAGCCTTTATTGTGATGTTCTTAAGTCCATTAGTAGTTAAAACATCATTCCCTATGATGTCTAATCTTCCAGTTGTGGGACTATATAGACCAGTAATATCAATCCAACTACCTTCAACATTAATTTCAACAGAGACAATATCATAATTGGAATTACCGTCAGTTACTGAAGCATCAATCGATAAAGATGAATTATAAGTTACATAACCGTCTAAAGGTAACTCAATTATTACTTCAGGAGCTTGATCTATTGTATTTGAGATTATATTCAGTTGATCTCTATCAGAATTTGGATCTAAAGGCGCTATCTCATTACCATTCATATATAGAACTCCAAAAAGACTTCTTACATCTCCTGGACTGTTTCCATAATCATCTACAGGAACTGTGAAATAATAAGGTAACCAATCTATGTCACTCCATTCATAATAATAGATACCAGGTTCTATAATCCAATCAATCGTTTTTTGATCATCAGACAACCAAGATTCATCAATTCCCCATACAACATCTTTCTTTATAGTTCCTTGAAGATCAAAATCCCAGATAGGCGCATTTACAACAGCAACATAAAAAGTAACTTTAATATCCCAACCTGGAACAGCATAAGAAACGGGAATCCATCCAGCAGTACTAGTATAGTTGTAATATTGGACTCCATAGAGTCTAAGAAATCCACACATCCAAAGTTTATAGGTATCTCTGTCGCTGCCATCATATAACATAGAGCCTGATTGTATCTCTACTTTTAAGAAATAGGATCGTATATCCATCGAATCTAATCCAAAATCATCTTGGTTTGCATCTAAAACTACATCCCAATAAAGATGCATACTTTCTGAACCTAACAAATCAGAACTTAAAGTGTAAGTAGCTACATTTAAATCTGAATCAAGCCATCCAACAATATCTCGTCTGATAGTAAATTGTAAAGTTTGTCCGGAAGAAATTAGTCCTTTAACATAGAAATGTATCCGAATACTTTCACCAGCAAGACCATAAGTGGTGATAGTATTGTCAGATAATCTCTCGTAGTAAATCTGGGTAACATCGGGAGTATTATTAACAGTGAGTTTGATACCAAAATTAGGATCGATGAGAAGTGAAGTCTTACCAACGGATTGAATCGAAGTATATTTATCTAGAGCTTGAAAAATCTCATGTTGATAATCAACTGTATCTAATATACTTGTTTTAGGAATTTCATTATTTATAGCATTCTTCTCTAAAAAATCTTCTTTGTTCTTAGATACAAATTCAATATCATTATCACTTACTGAATTTGTATCTCTGTCAAAATTATCAGTAGTTAGATTATTGTTTGGTATAACTTTTGCATTTATACTACTGAAATTTAACAACAAAATAACCAGCAAAAAAGTCATTTTAATAATATTCTTTTTCATTTTAAGAACTCCTTTGAAATACTAGAAACAAATTCAACCATCTAATAAAAATGCTTTTCCAGATGGTCTAAAGATTGTAAAAAATTTGAGAAAAAATACCATAAAATACAATAAAGAAAAAAGAAATAAATAGGTTGAGTTTTAATTTTTCCTGGGAAGTTCCTGTGTTATTACGTTTCAAGGGAACACGCGAGTATTCCCGAATATTCGTAAATCTCCTAGGAACTGAGAGGAGGTTTAATACTCCTCTCCTATCCCTATTACTTGACTTTTTATGGCCAAGGTTCTGGGTCATCTGGTGGGAAATTTATCGGATCCATTTTTCTTTTTCACCTCCTTTTTGTATACCTTCGCGTCCGATAGCATGAGGTATATTTCTGAAGACAAAAATAGGAAAAATGGAAAATTGTGCAATTTCAGAGGTTAATATTTGAAAATAAGTATCGGGCAATTTTACCCGATACCTAGAATTTTTAAAAGTCTTGAACAAAAAGAATTAATAAAACTAGACATATTTTGAATTGATGGCACTTCCTCAGAATCTTGAAGAGAATCAAAGATTACAAAAAGCTAAAAGAATATTGGGTAATTCTTTCAAGGATTTTAAGGATTTAAACCAAAAATATAATGTTAGTTTTGACAGTCCTGAATGGGATATGATCTGTTTCTATTTTGCTGAAAAATTTCAAAACAACACACGGAAATTGATGGAATGGTACAAATTTTGGGGAAAAAACAGAAAATCTATAAGATTTGAAAATTTTAACTATACTATTCCTCATTCCTACCTAAACTTTTTTAGTTCTAACAAATCTTCTAAATATTTCTTAGAACTTCTGGAATATTATCATCAGAGAAAACTTAAACTATCTTGGGATACCTTTCTGCAGATTTTCTTTGATTTTCGATCGAAGATAATGCCAAAGTTCAATCCCAAAGAATTTGAAGTTTTTCAGTTAATACTTAAGGAACAAACAATGAATAATACTG
>CAZJUB010000118.1:0-2759 GCA_964549075.1 uncultured archaeon
CATCTCATTTAACATAGAATCTATTTCTCCTTTGTCCATGGATGGGAATAAAGTGTAAATTTGTTCATTTCTTAATGGATGTCTTTTTAGGATGTTCAAAATTTGTTCAAAAGGAGCATATTCTCTATCAACGCTTTCTATAAGCAATTCTTCGAAATGAGCGATACTTTCAGCTTTATGTATTTACTGAGCAATAATTAATCGATTAGAAGGAGGAATCTCCACCCAAGATTCAGCTGGTGGACGGATTGGAACATTAAGATAAACTCTATCTACATTGATTTCATCGATAATCTTCTTGATTTCATTAATAGAGTTGATATCGTCGTTCAAATCTTTAACCAACATCACCTCCAACCAGATCTGATTATGAAAAATCTTTCTGAACTCTTTCAATCCTTCTATTACTTCTACGAGCTTTATTTCTTTGTGAGGTCTGTTTATTTTCCTAAATTGCTCTTCTGAATATGCATCCAAAGTAGGGAGAATAACATCAGTTTGTAAAAGTTCTTTCCTTACTTCTTCTTGTGAAAGAAGAGCACCATTGGTAATTATTGCAATAGGAATAGAAGAAAGCTGTTTGAGTTGTGTGACTAATAAACCAATTCCTTTGTATAACAAAGGTTCACCTTCACCTACAATTGTAATAAAGTCAATATCCTTTTCCTGCTGTAGAGCCTCCTGTACCTCTTTTAAAACTTCTTCAACTGGATAAAACAATTGCCGTTCATTCGTAAAATGAGTTGTTCTCCCTAATTGGCAGTACACACAAGTATAGTTACAAGTTTTATCAGGAATAGGACTGATACCTAAAGATTTACCTAATCTCCTGGAAGGTACAGGACCATAAACATATTTCATTTAGTAAACATAGAAATTATCAAGTATAAAGTTAGTTGTCAAAAAATCTATGAAAAATGACTTTGTTGATTATATTTTCTTATGATTTTTTTCTTAATCTCAATGTCTTCTTCTTTGTGAAGGAGATCCCAAACTGGCAATTCATCTATTCCATCAGTCCCCAAAACAGATAATGTAGTCATTCTCATATTTTTCTCATGGTCGATTAATATTTTACCTTCTTTAATCAGATTGTCAACACCTTGTAAAATTCGCTGATAATCAGTTAGAAGGACATTATTATGACTGATGAGACTCATCAACTCATTCAAACTGATTATTCCTTTCTCTTTTAGAATCTTCTCTATACTTTCTTCAAAAGACTGTTTAGATGCATTTTGAGTATCTTCAGTATCTCCCCAAATAAATGCCATGCTCAATCATTAAATTAACAAGAAGTTAGTATAAAAACTTAGAAACACCTGTTAAAAAGAGTTAAATCAAAAATCAGGATTAATATCAACAAAATCTACTTTTTCATGACATTTAGGGCAAATTTCATTATTTTTGGTCCATTCTAATAATTCTTCTTTATGGAAAAGATGCCCACAAGGTTCAAGTTGGAGTACGTTTTCATTCTTTGAGATGAAATTGTTACATAAATCACAATACAATACCTTGTTTCCGCAAGTTATACAAACAACAGGATCCTCTCCAGATTTAAGTGTGATAAGAGTTCCACAGAAAAAGCAAGTAAAACGATCTTTCTTCTTCTCTATACTTTCAGATTTGTTATATGATTCTTCTTCTTTAATCTTGTTTCTTAATCTTGAAAATCGGGTACCAATAAAAATCAAAGAAAGAGCAAGTACAAAGAAAATAGGACCAAATATTGCAGCTATCTCAGGTGTATCCTTAGAAAACAAAAAAATTGTAATGAATGTAAAAGCTGCAATAGAGAGAAAACCAGCAAATAATATTCGTCCACCATTGTCTGCATTTTTGCATTCGGTAGAACAATATACTTTCTTTGATTGTTGATTCATATAGTTGAGTTCAGTTATCTCCTTTCCACAAACTGGACATTTGAGATCCATTTAAAGAATCATGGGAAAAAAGATTATTTAAATATATCAGAACAAAAAAAGATCTTTTTTGTAAGTCAAACTGTATACTTGAAGACTAGTTTTTAAGTAGAAAATACCCGTTTACGAATTAAAAAATTCTAGCCTTACATTACATGATTTTAGTAATATTGATACTAAATTTGTGTATTGAAGACCAGTTTTAAAACATGTTTTTACTTAAGAAATTAACTAGATTTCGACAAAAATTTTAATGTTCCCTCAAAATAGCTTTTGCTTTCTATAATTTTTTTTAATAACAAACTTGAAAATATTTAACTAGAAAAAAATTAGCTTTAATCGATATTTTTTTAGCTTCTAAAGAAAAAAAAACTAAGAAATATCATCCACGTATAGATCCACGTATTTTCACGTTTGTAAGGAAAATTAAAATTTGCCTTACATCTCAGTAATTTGCAGAATTAGGAAAAATTCCGACAAAAATCCGAAGAACAATTTTTGGTAGATCGCTAAACTAGTATGTAATGCGACTTCGTTCACCTAATGTTACGTTTTTTAATTTTTTTCATAAAAATAAAAAAGTGTAACAAAATTTAAATACGGAGTGTGTATAATGTAGTTTGAGCTCGAATAAGCTGGTGGAAAAAATATGAATAGAAAACAGAAAATATTTGGGGTATTTTGTGTTGTAACAAGTCTTGCATTGATTGCAGGTATGATCTTAGTAGCAAATTCTGACCCGGTTACCGATGAACCGATAGGATTTCTCCCTGGAGGAGCAGGTCCAGTCACTGACGAACCAATTGGGTATCTCCCTGGAGGAGCAGGTCCAGT
>CAZJUB010000118.1:2859-6624 GCA_964549075.1 uncultured archaeon
GTCCAGTCACTGATGAACCGATAGGAATTCACGGATTTGGATCAATGTAAAAAAATCATGTAAAAAAAATCACGCTGACAAAATCAAATCGCCAGAAACCCCACCCCTTTCCTCAATTTCAGGCGAGAAAGGAAAACCTGGGGGGACAGAGGTCAGAGCCCCCCTCAAAGGTTTCCATAATATAGGAAAGGTCAAAAAAGAAGCTTAATTCGAACTCAAAAGAGCAAGGGGTCAAACCGAAAAGAAACAAAAGTTAGAGGTCTAAATGGGTTCTCTCGAAGGGGATAACGAGAGGATTATGTCCAGGATAAATACTAACTTTACTACAAGTAAAGCTAGATTCCTTGGACATCCTCTTGTTTTATTCCTGATTTTGTTTCTAAAAAATAAAAAACAAAAAAAACAAAAAAAAGGTCAAAAAAAATGGATCAATTAAACATACTCGATTTAAAAATCTTACACACTTTGCAGAATTATCCACTAGAGCCATTCTCCAAGCAAGCTGAATTGTTAAAGATTGCTCCCGCAACAATGATTCGTCGTGTTAAAGCTTTACAGGAAAAAGGGATTCTCAGACATCCTATCGCATCTTTTGTTCCAGAACGTATTTCGCTGTACAGATATGGTGTTATGTTTTCAATAAGTAGCATCCACCAGTTTACTTTATTACAAAACGCTTTATCTGAGCATAAATATATTCGAGCATGCAACTACTTCTATGGTGAAAGTTTTGGAATTTTTGCACATTTCGAGCTTCCTGAGAATACTGAGCAATATTTTAACAAATATCTTGAGTATTTGGTTGAACAAGAATATTGTGACAGCTATTTCACAATGAAATCTATGGGTTATCGTTTCACAAGACCAGAGCCTTTACCTAATTACTCCAAAAATCCAGAAACATTTGATTTAATGAAATTTTGGAAAAAATACTGGGAAAAATATTGTAAAAAAACTCCTTCACTACCCAGACTTCCTTCACCTATAGATCTAAATACACTTGAACCGCTCCATTTTCAACTTTTAAAAGATTTAACGACTTCTGTTAAAAATGGAATTACCATTGATATCAGAACAAAACAAACTGATTTAATTAAACACTACCAAGATAAATATAAACATCTCACAAAGAAAAACAGTCATCCCACCAATCCTCTAGATAAAGAAGAGATTATTAGACTTAATCAAGATCGTGAGATACCTTTAACTCAAGAAGAGATTGAACAAATTAACAAAGATAGAGAAGACAATATACTAACTTGTGCAGAAGAAGCAATGTTGTTTAATTTAAGTGAATTCTTCGATGATAAGAATAATCATAATGCTAAGGTCGAATTTGGTCGAAAGTACTATAATCTTGTAATGAATAATCTTATCATAAATCCACGTTGGAATTTTAGTCGAAAATTATTTGAACAACACGCTACTCGAGCATATTTCATCGAAAATATTCCTGAATTGGAAAAAGCTCGGCTTTTCCGCTTCTTCTATGAAGAAAAACTACCCTTTCAATCACACCTTGAACTATTTAATAAGGGAATATTTCTCAGACTTACAATGCCTCCTTATTATGAATCAAAATTGAATTATATTATATGGAGTACATTTAAAGATTACAAGATATATTCTCTTGATTACTTTGGAACACACGGCATATATTGGACTTTTGAATACGACAATTTCGACTTTAAAAATAAACAATGGAGAGTTGATAAAGATTGGATGCTTGATAGTACAATTGCTAAAATTAATGAGAAATTAATCAACGGCAATTTTGGCAAGTTCAAAAAGGATCAACCTGAATCAAATAATCAAGCATATTTGAGTAAACTTATCGAAAATGGTAATGGAGTAACAGCTTAATAGAGTTTACAACTAATTCGAGCAAATCATAAAAAAGGTAGAGTCTCCACCACTCTACTCTCTAGGGGTAAGAGGACTCTATACAAGAGTCATACAAATAAGGAAAGCAAGAAGAAGAAAAGAACGAAGTTTAAGAATCAGTACAATAATTATTAGATTTGAGTAGTTAATAGGTGTATTGTGCTTACTAATTCCTCTTTAACAAAGTAACCTATATAGAAATTGTTTTTTATTCTAAAACCGAATTTATTAAGGTTTAATCCTTCAGTAACAGGTATTTTGAATCTATACTTATGTCCTATTTTGAGAATACTTATCCTGTTATTTTCGAAGTTTATTTGTACTCTCTTAAAGAGATAATATGAAGTTATTTTACCTTTCTTAGACCATATTCTTAACCACTCTTTATTTTCCAAAAGCATTGTTTTATTAAGTGTAGAACCTAGTATTGCACTGCTAAATCCTACACTTGAAGAAATCAAGACACCTATCCCCCAAATTGGTAAAGTAACAATTATTCCAGCTGATTGCAAAGTTGCTTCTGTAGTTCCATATGATTCATTAGAGAAAAATCCTGCATCTTCAAATGAATCAAGAGGTAGTTTGGTTAGGTCTGCAAATGAATAGTCTGAAAACGGTTTAATTTCAATATTAGAGTAACCTAACGATGCAAAAAAGATTATCAATAGAACGATAGAAACACCAATGATGGAATAGAGTAAAACATTTCTTCTTTTCAGAAGAGGTTTTTTCTCAGCTTTTAGCAAATTAGTAAATTTACCATTCATCTTCATCTTTCTTCACCAAGAGTTCTTCAATGACTTTCTGATATTCAGTTCCTTGAGTTTGAGCTATATCAATCAACCTTTTTAAGAGCTCATTTTCGTGATTTAAACGAATACTGGCTACTTTAGGTGTGAGTTTGTCCAGAAAGATCAACTCTCGTTCTTGTAGGTCATCAAGAATTCCTCGATAGATTGTTCTAGCTTTCAGTGAGTATCCTAGCAAAGTTGAAAGCTGTGTAGCAGTGATGGCTTTTGGATAGAGGTGAGCTAGTATCAGGATTGCTCGAATTTTGTTTGCTCCTAAGGTACTCAGAAGCAGTAACAACTCATAATCTAACTTATCTACGTCGGAATCCATTGCTTGTATATTATTTTCTGACCTATATAAAATTTCCATCACACACATTTAGTTATTATTGTGTTTTCACCTACACAAATAATCTAAAAACAAATCTGGAGAAGCACGAAATACTTTCGAAAGAGGAGAAACGAAAGTATTCAGGAATTTTGGGGTTTAAATACCATTTTCTCTAAAGATTAATAGTTGATATGTTTCCCCACATATCAATGATTAATACTAGCAACCCCTCGCTAGTTTTAACCACCAGCAGAGCTTAGTGGGAGGGGAATTCCACACCCCTCTCTCTCTTATCCCTCTATAGTAGAGCTAAATTTATATTAATGCAATTCTACTTTTATTTTATGGTTTCTAGTTTTGCTGAATTGTATATCAAGATTGTTCAAATGGTTATTTTATGTTTAATTCTCGCATATTTTCTTTATAGAAGATTTAAAGATAGGATTACTGGCTTTACGTGGTTTATTTGGGTATTTGGATTAGTGATCCTGCAAGGAGTATTTGAGTTTATTATCTTCATTCTTTGGTATGTTTATGGAATATTAGTCTATGTAACAGGAGAAGAGTACAATGCAAGCTCAATTTTCGAGATTCACTTGATCCCATCAGCTATCGCACTTTTTGTTTTATTCCTATATTTAGAATTCATACGCCATGAAAAACCTAATACTTTTCTATTAGCTACAGCTTCAACACTTCTTGGAAGTTATATCATCATTCTCATTCTTGAACTTGTATTCAGACTTGAATATGGAGTAA
>CAZJUB010000119.1:0-2281 GCA_964549075.1 uncultured archaeon
AAATAACTTTGACAGGGGATAACCATACCATCAGGCTCTATAGCCATTGCAATATGCGCAGCAGTACATTTTTTCATCCCCAACCCTTTATCAATTGGATTAAAATCACAATATCGTGTTGGACTGTACCAGACAAAAGTCATCCCTAAGTCATTAGCTTTAGATATGATCGTGGTTAGCGCTTCATCCAGCTCTTCGATACTTAATGCTAGATCTTCTTGTTTTCCTCCTCCAGATTTTATTATACTATTTACTGCAAATTTCTCAATTCCTAATGAGTGTAAAAACTCTACAGTCTTTGCAATATCTTTTACATTATATGGAGTTAAAGTAGTGTTTGTCATAATATAAACTGGAGTAGGAACGACATTCTTTATCCCTTCAACAGTGTCATTCCACGAACCTCGTTCTCCACACATAGTATCGTGAATTGAAGGATCATGACTTTCTAAAGTAATTTGAAAGTGGTCAATTCCTGCAGAAACTAATTTATCTACTAACTTTTTATTCTTGAGTTTTCTCCCATTAGATATTAATCCAGTGATAATACCTAAATCCTCAGCATACTCAACTAATTCTGTTAAATCAGGTCTTATAGTAGGCTCTCCTCCTGTGAAAGTGACATGAGGGATTCCTATTTCCCATAAAATATCCAATACTTGTTTCCATTCTAGTGTTGATAGTTCTTTCACATCTCTAAGATCCTCAACATAGCATTTTGTGCATTTGTTATTACATCTGTATGTAAGAGCAAGATCCATTCTAAGAGGAGCTGAAAAAGGTGTTTCCAAAAGAGGACTTATATCTTGTGATAAATGTTGAACAGGGTCTATATCTGGCTCCTTAAGTAATTTAGAGATTTTCTCTCTAAGTTGGTTTAAATCCGATTTTAGTTGTTCTTCAGAAACATGGTATTTTCTTTTCATTTCATGGATTATCTCAGCATCATCTTTTCCAGCTATAATCCTAGAAACAAAATCTGTTGCTGTTTTGTTTAGATGAAAAATCATAGTTGCATTAACTAAGAGAATGCCTCTCCCTTTTTTCTCTCTTCTTAAATGCATTCTAGTTGTAGAATCAATGTTCCTTTGGTGGAACATTTTGGAAGTTCTAGATATACCTAGTCTGTTTAGTATGTCAGAAATGTTCATTATCTACCACCTCCAGCACAAGCACAAGCACAAGCACAAGCACAAGCGCATCCTCCGCCTCCACCTCCACCAGATCTACCTCCACTCGAAGTTGATGGAGGTCTTGTAATATTTCTAATGGAATTATGCAAAGATGAAGGTTTGTGAATCAGACCAGACATAAAAGAATTAATTGGTCTAAGATGTGAGATTGAACCACTAGGGATTCTAGAAAACGAACTTATAGTTGACCTAGTACCTCCAAGATAAATATAATAACTTGACACATACCATCGTGGATAGTAATAGTTCTCACCAAACTTCTCGAGTTGTTGATCATATTTTTCATCAACCATTATCCATAGAAAGGCGCTTTTCAACTCAGGATTTGATTTACTCATTTCTTGCCAAGCCCTCTCGATTATAGCTTCATAATAATCACGAGTTTTTCTAGCAGAAAATCCTTTCATTTTCTTAGTAACAGATTTAATCTGATGAATTATAGCCATTTTAATCTCATCTTGATGAACAGGCTCTGGAGGAATCGCTCCATGAGATGCGCCTTTTTCCCATTTTATATCTTCTTTATTTCTTCTTTTAATCCCTCTAATTATTGCTTTTTCTGCGTCAGATAAGGGAGTTTTTGTATCTGAATCTAATTTTACCTGCAATCTTAAAGCTGGGTCAGTCTTTTCTACTTCTAAATAACCTTTCTCCATCATTTCAAAGAGCATAAGAGAAGCTACTTGAGTTAAAGGTCTTTCAAGTAAAATAGCAACTTCAGAAGGCGTCAAATTTTCTCTTACACCACCACCTAAAGTGCTGATAGAAGGAGGTAGATACTTCCTTCTATTTCGTCTCTTCATGATTATATAAACGATTATTCCTCCGATAATCAAGAAAATGATGACAGTAAGCATGGGATTCATCATCATATTACCAAAAACTTTGAGTCTCCAAAATTCATTGAAGACTCTAGCATAATCATTAGGGAATGCAACAGCTACCCAATAACCATCATACGGGTAGCCAATTTGTGAAAATTCTACATAGGACAAGGAATCATTGGTAGGATGATGAAATACAGAATAATCACTTTCAGACATACGAGCTTCTACTTGATTAATATCTCCTAAACCATCTGGAAAATA
>CAZJUB010000119.1:2381-6592 GCA_964549075.1 uncultured archaeon
AGGATTTTTTTCAGATTCATTTTATCTCCCCATGTATAATTAGTTTTTCAGTACTAAACTCTTTCTCCCTCACGATGTATGATTATTAATTTTTTTCTCAAAAATAGTAACAAACGCAAATAATTTCTCGAGATTTATTCCTACAAGGTTATAAGTATCTATAATTTTTTACCAGCTATGGTAAAGAAATATTCAGGATTAGTAACAGATCAGTACATGGAAGGGTGGGACAATTTATACAAAAAACAATCGGAGAGCGATCTTGGAGAACTTCCATCACATTATGTCCATTATGCTTTACAAGAGTTTTTCTTATTTACACAAGGGAAAGAACATCAAGGAAAAAGAGCTCTTGAACTTGGTACAGGGGATGGTAGGTATGCATGTTTTCTAGCTCAATTAGGTTTTGAAGTCGATGCTGTTGATATTCTTCCCTCTGCTATCGAAATCACGAAAAAAAGAGCTGAAGCACTAGATGTTGCAGAAAGAATCAATCTTCTTCTAATAGACATCGATAAATTCAAACTCAAACCTGAGAGTTATGATGTTATTTCAGCTATACAATGCTTACAATATCTATACGATAAAGCGTTTTCAAAGTTTTTTGAACTTCTAAAAGCAGTTAAACCGGGAGGATTTATACTCTATGGGGGAAATGTAAAACCTCATTTTAAAACCGAACCTCCACTAAGATTTATCACAATGACTGAACTGAAAACAGCTCTTAAAGGCTGGAAGTTGTTTTCTATTGCAAAAGAAGTAAGATTGGTGAGACCTAAAGACAGAAGAGGTTATGTATGGGTGGTAGCACAAAAATCAGAATAATCTAAATTTCTAAATTTCAGTACTAGATACATTTATATTTTATTTTGAGTTATGTTTAAGGCTACAAGTTTGAAAAATATAATCAAGATTTGTAGCAGGTGAGATAAATGCGAATGAAAACAAAAATCTCAATAACCTTGTTTGTGCTGCTTTTTTTTAGTGTACAAACCGCTCCAGCATTTGATGATGCTGTAGCTTGTTACTACTCGGACAAACTCAAAGCAGGTGATGAGTTTACTTGGGCTACTTATCTTCTTATAGATGATGAATCTTATCCTGAGTACTTAGATGATTTCGAGAATTATGGTATCGCAAATGATAGTATTGCGAAACTAGAAATACTCCAAAGTCCTTCGGGTATAAATTTTCATTGGGATAGTTTTAACGCAAGTGAATATAATGACTTTTTCAGTCTCACCCTTGGTGGAATTAATTTGTCATATCCAGAGATGGATGAACTCTATTACTGGTTTATAATGTATACAAGAATCAATTACATCAATGGTACAACACACAATCCAACTGAGGATTCATGGGCTTACTTTGTAACTGATGACTTTTATTTTGGCAGAGAATCTGCTATAGTAGAAATAACTACTCAAGGTAATGTTGTTTCATATGAATGTTCCCTTGAATATGATCTAGTAGAAAGTATTGCTTTCCATGGACAGATAGATAAATCAAATGGAGTAATGTTATATTTCCAAGCAGATGCCAACTACTCTTATGCAAAGTATTCCATAATTTTTGAGATTCAGAATTATACACCAAAGACAGTATCTTGGTCACTTTCAAATTTATTGCTACTTTTTGCTGTACCGATAGTTCTTATTAAACGTCGTAAATAATGAATTTGTGTAACTAACTGCTTGCAACTGTATTTAGTTATAAAAGAGAGTATCGTATTTTCTCTTTTTTTTCTTTTTTAATTTATATTCTCTCAAAAATACAAAAAATCATCTTTACTCAGTTTCTTCTTCTTTCGCTCTTTTCTTCTTTTTTTTCTAGCTTTTTTTGTATCTTCAAAAATAGGCTCTTCTGGCTCTTTGACATCCAAATCTAGTTCCAGTTTCTTAGAAATCTCTTCTATTGTTTTAAAAAGAAGTTTCTTCATTTGGAGCATTTCTTCTCTCAGAAACAGATTTTTGAGTGTTTTGTAGGTGTTTTCATCAGCATAGCAAGGTATTAAACCTAAAGCAATTTGTTTAGGAAAAACAGAAATATCGTTTTGAATAACATCTAAAAGAAGAACTTTCATATCATTTGAACTGACATTTTCTCTTTCATGAAGTTTTCTTATTGCAGTAGCTCTAACCACATCATTGCGATCTTTCAATACTACATTTTGATAAAAGGAATCTATTTCTTTGGAATCTCTTTCTCCTAAAACCTCAACTATTACAAGTCTCACGCTTTTATCATGTTCAAATGCAAAAATTGTTTTGAGTTTTTCTATTATTAAATCACTTTTATATTTTCTCAAAATAAGTGCAGCATTAATCCTTATTCTATCATATTTTTCGTTTTCAACAACATCTAAAAGAAATTCCGTAATTTGATCATCTTCAGATAATTCAGAAAGTTCTTTTAATAACTCAAATTTCAGATGGTCTGGAGTGTTTTTGAAATTATTCATCCTTTTGAGATATTTCTTATCCATTGTTTAGTATTAGTAATCTCTGCTTTAATTAACTTACTGAAGAATACATTACAAATTGGGGTTTTTATAATAAACTACAGAAAGAATCATGAATAGATTGACTGCTCTATTAGATACTGAAAATAAAAAGATTGAAGGATATGCAATTGTCTATTTTGCAGACAATGGTTTTGAAATCTTTGCTTCTGACATTGAAGATATGAAACTTGAGATCGTACTAACAACATATCCCACTTTAATGGGTATGATGCAGAATCAAGACATTAAAGGGCTAGCTACAACTAAAATAGATGATGATCTCTTTCTATTTGCATTTGCTTTAAATCTTAAGAACCTTGATGCAAAAGACTTCAGGTTAAAAAGGAAAACGGTAACTATAATCAATCTTGTTGTTTCGAGAGAAACCTATAAAGAACTTATGATTTACTTTGATGAATTTGAGAAATTCCTCCAGAAATTTTTTGAGCCAATCTCCTTTCTATTTGATTTGTATGCTGTAGATATAAATAAGATAATACCACTCTTTCAAGAGAGGCTCATATTAGAAAAAAAGATAAGAACAACTAAACAATTTGATCTGACAGAAGATTTTTCTTTAGCTACTGAATTTAATAAATGGTTATTGGGAACGGAGATAAATTCAAAAAAGAATGAAGATTAATGTGCTTCCAACAGTTTTATAATGTACTTATTGACATTGAGTACAGTGATATAAGATGCTAGAAATCCGATTCCATGGAAGAGGTGGGACAGGTTCTGTTCTGGCATCGAGAGCATTGACAAAAGCTGTTTTTTACGCAGGAAAACATTCTATAGCTATCCCATCATTTGGAGCAGAGAGAAGAGGAGCATTAGTTCTAGCTTTTGCGCGTATTGATGATAAAAAAATATACAAGAGAGCCCAAATCTATGAACCAGATGTCGTTGTAGTGTTTGATGATACTCTGCTAGAATTAGTAGATGTTGTTCAAGGTTTGAAACCAGACGGAATTGGGGTTCTGAATTCGCCAAAAAAACCTGAACAAATTAAACTTTCAAAACCTACTCAAGTTGCAGTGGTTGATGCTACAAAAATAGCTAAAGAATTTTTAGTGCAACCTGTTGTTAATAGTGCAATGTTAGGTTCATTAATTCGTAGTTCTGAGTTCATCACGTTTGAAAACTTGGAGCGAGGGATTATGTCAGTTTTTGGAGGTCGTTTAGGTAATCGAATGGCAAAAATGAATGTTGAAGCAGCAAGAATTGCTTATGAAGAAACCATTTTCGGTGAAACACAAGGTGGAGGAAACAACACCAAAATTCAAACATGGTTACCCACTGTTAAAGAGTTACCAATAGGTACTATCATCCCCAAGATGGAATTGGAATCTGGACAGATTATAGGTCCAGGAGCAGCTGTATCAAGAATAACAGGCGCATGGAGCAACGAAAAAGCACACATAGATCAAGACAAATGCATTCAATGTCTTCAATGCTTTTTCCACTGTCCAGAGGGTACAATACATAAAGAAGGAGGTCAAGTCCGAGTAATCAAAAAATATTGCAAAGCTTGCGGAATCTGTAAAAATGTGTGCCCAGTAAATGCGATCACTTTAGAAAAAATAGAAGACTTCAATGAATTAATCTCTTAATTATTTGTATTTATTAAGATCATCTTTACGTGTTCTATCTAAATGAACCGAATTCTCATCATCAGAAGAGAAATGATTTTTGCTATTTTCTTTAG
>CAZJUB010000120.1:0-6589 GCA_964549075.1 uncultured archaeon
GAAGGTAGAGTCTATTTTCGAATTTTCTATTAACACCTTCTTAGATATGGCACCTTACAAAAAGGGTACCTTCTTTACATCAAAATGAAAAATCTGGAGAATTCAATATTCAGAAGGATTTAAACAACAAATTTAATTATTGTTTTTCTTTACTCTTCATAAAATTGCTTAAAGGATCATCTAGTGAAACAATAATACCTACCTTACTAGAAGTGGTTCAAGAAAATAAGATTGATTACCCTTACAAAAAGGGTACTTATCAACAAGGTCATAATTTTTTAAGAAAAATCTTCATATGGAGTCAAGAAAATGTCTCAACAGCCTATATTTTTAACAAACCAAATCTAAAAATTTTAATTACCCAATTACTCAATTTTATAGTTTCAAAGGTTTTTATAAGAAAGATTAGTGTTTCTATTATTTTTAAAAAACAAGCGACAATTGAGATATCTCCCTATGTCGCTTGTCGCACTTTTCTTTATGGTGGTGGTTTTCTTGGCTAATAATTCTTTAACTCAATTTATTATCTCCACAATTCATAATGCTAGTTATAAGCTTACTTGTGGAGAGATTATTAAAGCTATTAAACAGCTTCATCCTGAAGTAAATCCTTCTAGTATAAGGAGAATCTTAACAAGGTTGGTTCGAGATCCTAACTACTCTATTACTCGAACAGCCAATAGACCATATTTGTATTATTATTACAAAACTCCAGTTAAGTATCAGCTTCCTTACGAACTTGAATCCTTTTTTGATTCTGATGAACCTCTATTCATTCACAGGATTCTTATTATGATTCGAGATGTACAGATTACTAAAAATGAAAAATTAGATGTACCTCTGTTAAAGTTATCCCATCCTATACATTTCAGTTTTTACAAAACCACTCAAAGTATTAGAATAGATCTAAAATGTAGTGGGTGGAAAAGAGCTTTAGGTATAAGTCAATTCCATGCTCTGCTAGCTGTAATTGATACTGTATTACATCTAAAAAATATTCGATGTTCTCATGATGCGATGCAGATAGTTAATTTAGATTTGAACCAGGATAAAGATTTCCATAGATTAGCAGGAGCAAATTTTGTTAGTGTCCAAGCTTTTGAAAATCTTCTTTTAACAGCTTATAATAAACGAGAAGGATTGAGGAAAGAAGTGCAATTGAGTTCTATGGATATCCCTGTTGATAGAATGATTAGCCAGCTTGAAAGAAATGCCTTAGAATTGAAGATAGGCACTGTATTCAATAAAACTAATACTGTTCTGAATCAATTCACTCTCGTTCACAATCAAGCAATATCTAAGCTTAATTCTGTCCTAGATTATAATCGAAATGTTGTTCAGCAATTAGATACTAATTTCTACAATTATTCCAAAGACATTATTCAAATAGCCCAATTTCAACAACAAACTGCAGAAAACAGCTTATTATTGGTCCAACAACTGGATAAGCAAACAAATCTTATTCTTGAGCATGATAGCAACATCAAAAACGAGTGTGATTTTTTAGCTGAAGAAATCCAGATTCTTAAAGTAATTAGTACTAACCAAGCTAGGAGTGATTCTTTACAAACAAGAATACTTAAACTACTAAAAGAAAAAGATTGTACTCTTCAGGATCTTGTAATATCATTAAATCTTGATTATAATAGAATCTACTATCATATTAGGAAGATGTTAGATCTAGGTAAAATAACTGCATATAAAGAGGAAAGGATAGGAAAGGGAGCTAGAAAGAGGATATACAAAATTAAGGCAGGTGAATAAGTGAATTTTTTAGCTTTTTCTTCTACCATTGATCTGTTTTTTTTTCATAGCTTCATGAATAATTGTACAATTTACGGTTACTTTTTATTTCCAGTTTTTCTTCAAGCTGGTTTAACGGCCATAACTCCTTTGAGAAAAGGGAGGTTTTTGTTTTCCTCCCTTTCTCTCTCCTTAAGGTTGTGATAAAAGATGGTTAAACAGAACTTGTCTTATCATCATTGCACTAGTCTATTACATGAGAAACCAGAAATACGATATAGATAAAAGCTAATACTTCTTCATTTTGAATACTTGGTTATTTTGGTTTTTCAGAATTATTAATATTAGCTGTTGAATAATATGAACAATCTTTATTATTAGAGAGAAAAAAAGATATAGCTTAAAAGGAATCATTATACAATGGAAGAAACACGAACTTATAAGAATGGAAAACTAGTCCTAGAGGAAAGTTTAGATCTAAGTAATATCCCAGATCTTTCAATTTACATAAAAATTTTCAATCTTCTAATAGTAATAGGAGTATTATTAGGTATCTCATTTATTGTTGCGCTCATATTACTAGGTGTTTTAGATGTTTCAAATATGAGAGTTATTTCTGCAACTATCTTTTTAACACTTGGTTTCATAATTTTTGTAGTTGGTATCATTATCTTGATCAATCCATTTGTTAAATATTCAAGAATAGTTCATGGAACTGGATCGATTTTATCACCATTAAGTACAATACGACTGAGAAAAATCAAGAATTTGTACTTATCTTATCCAAATCAAGATAAATTGAATAATCTACTTGAAAAAGTTAAAACCAAGAAATTTAGACTTCGAATTTTAATGTGTACAATAGGACTTATTATATTCTTCATCAGTGCCATACTATACGTAGTCTTTATAACTATGTAAAGAGAGATTATTGTTCTGTTTGGTTCAGCTAAGGATTCTCCATTATTTAATAACATTCGAATTGTTTCATAAAATGATAAGAAGAGCTGAAAAACAAGATTTTTAGCTTTACTTTAGTTTCATTGATTAAAGGAGCTATCATATCTCAAAAATTGTGCTTTTGAATAAGTATCAAATCAGAAATACTCTTTAGAGTTTTTTAAGAGAGTTTCGTGTTTCTGATAGAAATTAAAACGTAAAAAGCTGGTGATAATTGCTTTAAAAACCATTATAATATGATAATATTTTACATATTTTTTCTTTAGTTATTCAAAATCTAATTTCTTAAATTTAGAGTGTTTCCTCTTTTATGCAATCTTTTCAATATAAATGTTATAAGTATTGGACAAATTGTGTAAATTGAAAAAAAAGGATTAGTTACATTATAACTATCATAAAATGATGACATAGGGGGAAATTTAATCGTAATATCCTCATTATTCAACAAGTTAAGACTATTACAATCTATTAAAACTTTCAAGACATCTGATGTAGAGATTATATCTACAGAAAGTGAAGATACTTGACTATTCGGATCTAAATCCCATTCATTTGGAAATCCTCCGTAATATGAGCTTTGCGATATGATCAACTGTTGTACTAGCTGAGTTGTATTAGGAAAGACTTTTGTAAATTTATAGCCATTTTCCTGAGTAAAATCTACTAAAAATGACAATACAGCACAATTTTTTGTCTCAAACAAATTCTGGGTATAAAAATTAATTAATATATTATATGTTTGTGTAGAATTTATAAGATCTATTTGACAGCTAGCATTAAAGAAACTATAAGCATAAGCAGTAGCAGCAGGTAAACCTGCTCCCATGAGAAGAGGATTCTGGAATGAACCGTCTGGTAATTGTAATCCTTGTATAAATTTTGTTGTTTTGGTCCAATTGATAAGATCAAGAGCATCTAGTTCCTTGAGAAGAAAATACGCGTTCTTACACCATTGAATTGTACTGACTCCATTTTTATAAGGTTGAAAAGAACCATCATGTTCATTATAGTCATCGATACACATTGCAATCCAATTTTCTCTAGGAACTTGATTTGTAGCATTTAATGACTTTAAAATTTTATAAAAATCCCACAAAAACGCTGGTCCAAAAAAATCATATGTATCCGTTCCTACTTGCATATCATTGACTATTGAGTTGATAAAAAAAGATGAATCAATATCTTGTATTTTTTTGAGTAATATCAACATTTGATATGCTCTCTGCGTTTGAAAATACCAAGGTGTCGGTAGATGATCTAAAGAAACATTTTCTAATAGTAATTGACGAATAGGTCTTGATAGAAAAAAGCTTGTTTTGTTGTCATAACAAGCAATAAGATAAGAGTAAACCGCTTCAAAACGAGATTGAACAAGATTATATTCTATATAGTTTCTATCAAAATTGTTAGAGCTAACTTTTTGTAAGAATAGTTGGGGAAAAACGAAAGCAGATATAATAAGTAACAAAAAAAGGAAAAAAAATGCATATATTAAATATCGCACGTTTTTTACTGAAAAATTAAGAGGAAAGTGTTTTTTAGACATACAATTAATCACACTTGTTTTCATAAATAAGTCTCAGTTCCACCATTGAAATCAACCATGGTAAATGGATTTGGTATTTCTGTTACTGCATAAATAATATATAGTATCCCTAAACATACTGCTAAAACTCCAACAAAAGCGAGTGCCATTAGAAGTACTGCTAAAATAGGATTTACTATAAGTAAAATTGGTATTAAAAACCAGATTAAAGCCTCTAAACCTGTAGAAGAAAACAATGTTAATGCTGCTGCTATAAGTTCATTCTCTGCTAGATAATCGCTAAGCCATACAGCAAATGATTCTGCTTCTTCGAAGTCATCTTCTGTTTGATAATATGCTTGTTCTACTGAAAGATTTTCTGAATTTAAGTGATCCCAAAAAGTCTGAATGATTGTCAAAGCTAAATCCATTTGAACTTCATCGTCGAATCCTAGTACAACTTTAGCTCCTAAATTATGAAATTCATTTGCTAAATCAGAATTATACATAGAATAGCATGATTGAAGCATTACTACATGCAACCTCCAAGTCGGTTGAGTACCTTGGATAGCATAAATATCTTGAAAGGTAATTGTAGCACTGTCACGCATTATTAGTGCTGGTGTTTCCATTCCGTTAACAGAAATGGTTTCTCCTGTTCCGACAAAATTTACACTAAGACGTTCTGTTGTTAAAGAATTTGAGTATTCAAGAAGATCTAAGAAGTTCGTTTTAGATTGAGCAAAAGAATATGTTACAAGATATCCTTCAGATTCAAATGAATCTTCTGTTAATTGAATCTGTGAATCTCCCTGTTCAGAATCTGTTGTATCTGCATCTATAGAGTGTAGTATTTTTGGAAAATAAATTCCACCTCCACCACCACCTCCACCTCCACCACCAGCTCCACCACCCCAATGTTTTAAGTTCATTCTTGTATTAGCTATAAGTATATTAAGAAAAGTTTGTTTTGCGTAAACTGCATTTAAAGGTGGTACGATAGTGAAGCTTAAACTAACAAAAACAATTAGACATAAAGATTTGATTTTTTTCATTTCTCACACCCGATTCTTAATTAATCACTTGGATTAAGTGAATCAAAATGTTAAACAATTCTCACTATAAAAATTTTGTGCATTTTTGTCAACTTATAACGCAACAAAAAAAATTATGATTATTTATCTAAAAATAATTACGAATTTCTCTCTTTAATTGAGCTTATTTTATTAGTTTTTTTAAACAATATCAAGGTAAAATTTTTTAATATCAGTAAAAAAAAATACTTATGGAAAAAATCATTGTTAAAACTAGAATATTGGGGACAGCTATTTTCTCAAGTGTGATTTTATTGATTTTTATTTCAATTTTAGCTATTATACAAATAGTTACAAAACAAACAGTATTTTCATATATCATAATAAGTTCTGCTATTATTTTAATTGTAGTAAATCTTCTTGCAATCCCTAGTTATCGAAAATATATACTTGATTCAAACAAAGGAGAATGAAAATTTCGAATACATGTAATTGCAACTACTACTAACAAAGAAGTAGAAAGAATATACTCTACTCACTGAACGATTTTAGTGTAATATACAAAAATATTATCTTGTCACATATACTTATGATCCATATCCAATAGGTTCAGTTATTTTCCTGAATTTTCAAGCATATTCTTTTTTTAGTTCCAATTTTCTAAATCTTTCTAATTCAAAGGTATTTGCACCATAAGAAACAAGAAATTTGTACAAAACTGCACATTTTAGTCAACAAAGCTTTTTACTTCAAATATAAATCCACTATTTGAAATGAAAAACGAGGAATTTAAACAGAAATATGGTCCATGGGCTGTAATTGCATGTGGATCTACAGGAATAGGTGAAACTTTTACACAACTTCTTGGTTAAAAAGGTATTAACTTGGTGTTGATAGCTCGAAGAGAATCTTTACTTGAAAAATTGGCGAAAGAGTTAAAGAAGGAACTTAAAATTAGAGTTGTAACTATTACTATAGACTTAGCTGATGAAAATGTTATCGATGTAGTATCCGAGAAAACAATCGATATAGAAGTTAATATGCTGATTTACAATGCAGCTGTTGAATTAATGGGTTCCTTTTTCAACCATGTCCTAATCCTCGTACACTCTACTGGGGTGGAATGGGTGGTTCATTAATTATTGCAGATTTAGATGAAAAAGCTCTTACAAATTCTAGATCTACTCACATCAGATGAAGCAGAGAGACATACTTCTAATAAGGGGGTCTTTTCATGATATCGGCCGTTTCCATCTCTCTTTTCAAAAATCTGCACCTATTTGAAAGGTAATAGTCTTTACAGTAAATTGCAACAAAATTAAATAGC
>CAZJUB010000121.1:0-6579 GCA_964549075.1 uncultured archaeon
CATTGAGTGGTAATAATCTATTTTATCACTACGATAAAATAAAGGATTATGTAAAGAAATTTGGAAATTTCATTTCTTTAGATATAGTTGAACTCATGGAGAATCCTAGTGTAAAAATACCAATAGTTCTTGCAAATCCTGTACATAGACTAAATACACAAGCTATACCCTATCATTTCTATAAAGAAGGCTCTATTAGTACTTTCTTTTCGACCTATTCTTCCAGTATCTCACTATTACAACGTTTCACTATGCACGAAAAAGAGGGGGAGTTTTCCAATACTTTCATTGTTAATGAACCAATTCTTAATAATCCTAAGTGTTGGAACGATATTTCTCTATCCGAACCAATTTTGAAGCAAGCTAAAGTATTAAAAAACTACAGAAACGAGCATGAGTATTACACTCTGAATAGCAAATTTTATGCAGAAGCTACAGAAAGTTCCTTCAATTATTTAAAAGAAAAAGCTGATATTATAATAATTGAGAGTTTCAACAATTCAGCTCATCCTGCATGGTGTATCAGGGAATCGAACATTGTAATAATTGTTGGTCCAGGATCCTTTTTTGTGTATGAACCTGATACTTATTTTAGAGCAATAGATAATTTTAGAGCAATAAATAGGAATAAACCAACCACAACAGATGAAATAATTAAAATCGCAACACCTGAGGAAGTGTTTTCTCTTTCATTGGAATCTGAGAAACGAAAAAGTGAGATAAAGAAACTAGTGGAAACTTTTCATAAAAGCATGAAGCAGTAAAATTAATCCTCATTTTGCGCGTTTTTTTTGTTGTGTTTTTAAGATAGACTATAGTTCAATTAATGATCGGTGATTTAGTTGTCTATTTACAGTTTCCAATATGGAATGGAATCTATCAATGCTGAATTAATGGAGTGTATCAACGAACTTCGATTTAGGTCTGTTGGGATAGTTGATGTAGCCATTGTTTCACTTGAAGGTTTACCATTAGTGTCTCTGGTTCTTGAAAGAGTAGAAGAAACCAGATTTGCAGCTATGACTGCAGCTATGCTCTCTTTAGGTGAGCGTGTATCAACAGAGTTGAATAAAGGTTTATTAAAGAAAATCTTCGTAGAGGGAGAACATGGATATATCATCTCAATGCAAGCGGGAGAAAATGCTGTATTAACAGTTAGTGCAACAATGGACACCAAGTTAGGTTTACTATTTTTAGATATGCAGAGAGCTACAGAGAAGATTGAAAAAATACTGTCTTATCATTAATTTTTATATCGAAATAAAAAACTCAAGGCGAAAAAGAGAAAAAGAACCGATCATACTCTATCTTGATAGATTTGGAAAAGACCACTTTATATTCTCTTCAAGAAATTAAAAAGAAAATTAAAGAAGCAGAGCAATTCTTACATAAATCCTTAGAAAGAGACGGTAAGAAGAGAAGTGGATCATATTATACTCCAATATTTATTGTTGAGTATATGGTAAAAAACACAATTTCTAAAGCAATAGTTGATAGGATAAATAATTTACAGAGAAAAATCGTTTTCAAAGATATCGAAGCTTTGACAAAGTGTCAAGACCTCGAAATTATAAATCTGTTATTCCACCAAATTCTGCCTACTTTTGTAGTTTGTGATCTTGCTATGGGCTGGGGGATTTTCCTCTTATATGCTTTTGATTTCTTTCTTTCCTTCTATCTATCTTTTCATTCTTATATTATTGATAACATGAATTATTCATTTAGAAAAGGAAGTACAGCACAAGAATGGATTATTAACAATATCATTTCAAATAATATTTGGGGATTTGATTTATCTTCTGAATCAGTTAAATTGGGTAAATTAAAATTAATAGAACGAGCTTTAATCTCTTTAAATCAGGAGACTGCCTATTTATCTGAATTCAAACTCTTTGTAGCGAATAGTTTGTTAAATTTACCTCATTTGTCTAAGAATAGAAAAGAATCGAATAAGGCGTATTTTGATGTAATTCTCGGGAATCCTCCTTATGTTAATGTGAAAAAACTCGATATAAAAGAAAGAAAATTATATTCTCAAATTTATAAAACATATAATCCTAATGGGGATATTTCCAACGTTTTTTGGGAAAAAAGCTTAGAACTTTGTAAAGATGGTGGAAGAATCTCTCTTATTACTCCTAGATATTGGTTAGAAGGAAATGATAGTGATAAACTTCGAGAATATATACTTGCTAATTCTTCAATAAGTGAGATAATTGATTTCAGAAGTAACAGAACACTCTTTCTTTCTACTGAAAATCGCTTAGGTGTAGATACTGCAATAATTACAATTCAAAAACATACTCCTCCAGAGAAAAACATTTCTGTAATGATCTCTCTCAAAGATACTATTGTTGATTCTATAAATAAAACCAGTTTTAAGGAGATTAATTTCAATCAGAATTTATTATCAAAAAAAAGATGGTCCTTTGAAAAAAACTCTACACTAGCTATGCTAGAAGATAACGCTGATTATTACTTAGGGGATGATAAAAAATACAAAGAATTTAATGGAATATGTAGTCTGGGTAAGGGTTGTTCTACTGGAAACAACAAGATTTTTAGACTGAAAAAATTGTCAAACCAGCTTTTTGAAGGACATAATGGACTTAAGGTTTCTTTGGAGAAACATGAGTTAAAAATACTTAGAGTTTTAATAAAAAATAGTGATATTTCGAGATTTATATGGAACCCAGGTTCCAATTATTGGATTTTTCTGAAAGATGAGGATATCGAAAAATATCCAAATATCAAGAACTATCTTTTGAATTTTATGCCACAATTAGAAAAAACTCAAAAAAAGTATGGATTGAAGCATTATTATGACTATGCTGCATATCGTTCTTTAAATCTGATAAATAGTTCATCTAAATTTATATGTCCTTATCAAGCCGCTGAAAATAAATTTGCTTTAATTTTTCCGGAAAACCCAAAAACAATTAACGAAACTGACATAATTACTTTGACTATTAAAGAAAAAATGAGCGGAAAAATAAAACCTCTGTACTTGTTATCTGTGTTAAATTCTGAGCTAATTCAATATTTTACAATTATTAATAACAAGAAAATATACAATTTGTATGATTTTCGCTCAAATCAAATTGCACATTATCCCATTAAAAAATGTAACAAACAAACCAGTTTTACATATCTTACATCCTTTTTAGTTCAAATTTTGCAGGATTATCAGAATGAGAATCTCAGAAATTTATTATTAGACCTTTTAAACACATTAGTTTATGAGTTATATTTCAAAGAACTTTTATCAACTGAATTTAATGAAAAAATAGAACAATATCTCCTACAAATTCCTCTTCAAGAAATGGATTCTGTTGGTCTTTCATCTGTCAATAGTATGTTAAATAAGCTCTTGAATGATGATTCAGTAAAGAAAGACATTAAAAAAATAAGAAATCTTACTCAAGTACAAGAAATTCAAAAATTTATCAAATTACGCTAAAATGATTAGTTTTTTCCATCCAAAGAATAGGGGTGGATATTATTGCACCATGTTCTTTCAAATCATCTATAAGATTTGTAAGTGAATCTATGTTCTTCTGTATTTCAATTTCTGATAAATACCTTTTTTTAGAAATATTATATGCAAAATGCCAAGAGTGCAAGTTTATAGAAATATAGGAATCATTTTCTTTTGAGTTTTTTAAAATCTGAATATAGTTCTTTACTACCTCTTCCTCAGATCTGGTTTTTTCAAATAATGGCCATAAGTAAGTATACATACCTTTCATTGAGCTTTCCTTAGGTGTTTTTATTACTGGAAATTCAACAATGTTCTTTTTTGTTCGATATGGAAATATTCCTGTTTCAGATTGTTTGTAAATCGAACTGTCATAACTAAAACCTAGTTCTTCAAGAATATCAATTGTATTGGATGAAAGTCTCATATATGGCGCTCGAAATCCCTGTATTTCTGTTGATAATAAATTCTCAATTTTTAATTTACCACTCTTTAACAATTCAAATTCTTCAGTTTTAGAAAAAGCGATTCCTGTATCTTCCCCTGTTAAATCCTCATGATCATACCCATGTAGACCATGTTCAAAAAATGGTTGGTTTAGCATATTAAATAAATTTGAATGCTTTCTTTTGAATAGTGTAAGTGTTCGTGCTTCGTAATAGAATGTTGTAGGAATTTGTTTGTTTATTAGATACGTAATCAAAGGATAAAAAGATTGTACTGTTCCATTTAGAGATATGGCTAATTCAGGATCTCTTATGATCTCTTCCGATTCATCTTTCTTATTGTCACTTACTGCGTGTCTGAAGTTCTTTATAGGAATTGCATAATCTCTATCGAAGTCAATACAAATGAACACATATGTCATATGATATAACACCACTTTATGATTTTATTTTTTTACAGCTAAAATTATGGTTTTACCTCTTACATCAACAATTTCACTATTAGTTAGTTGTGCAATATTTTTTCCAATATCCCTAGCAACATCAGTAGGTATAACTTTCAAACATTTGATTTTGACTGCTTTATCTTTTTTCAAGACATTTTCAACTTCTCTTATTATTCCTTCAGTTATACCGTTTTTACCTATTCTTACCTTGGGAGGTTCTAAACGAACTTTATTTATGATATCTTTCATTTATAACCTCCTTGCGTTTATAGTATGGTATTCTTGAGTATCTGTTACAATTAAAACATAATATTGCTACAACCTTATTAGATGACGATAAACGAACACGACAATTTATGCCTGGATGAAGAAAGTTTTTACAATGCTTACAAAATCTACTCTTCCATTCAGTTGGAAACTTTACTCTAGTTCTCATTTGGAGTTTTCTTGCTTGTGTAGCTAATTTCTGAGCCTGTTCATTATCTGTTTTTATGATTTTATCAGCTTGTTCCAATAGAGAAACAATTTGATCTCTAATGTCCTCTTGAGATAATAGTTGTTTACTCTTCCGCCTTAGTTTTCGGCGTCCTCTGTTGAATTGAACAGGTTTGTCAGTAGCCATTACGTATCTTCCTTGACTGAAGATGTGAAAAAGCTTATGAAAAAGTTTTGTTTTTTTGTCACTTATGAAATTAACAGCAATGATTCATCATGAAGGAGGTGTTGGTATATTTTTAACTAATTCCTTCATTTCATCATCAGAAATCTCTTTTCCATATGGCAACAAAGGTTTTTTCTGTTTTGAATGAACATTGATATTTTCAATTTTTATTTTGTAAGTATCATTCTTAATTTTCCTTTTACTAAATAAGGAGAATTTACTGTTTTGAGTATATTTATTATGTTTTTGACTTCTTGAGGACCTAGAAATTCCAACCAATTGTAAGATTTGTAGGATTACCTTTTTAGGACTAAAGGATGTTTGTTCAATCTCTTTATAAGATGGAAAAACTTCCTTTCTAATCTTCTTCTTACGTTGGATATTGGGAACAAATCTTTCTATTTTGAAGTAATTATACCAATTGGTTGAAACCTGTTGCTTATTTGATAATCCCAGAAGGAAAAGCACTTTGTTACGTTTTACTTCATATAAAGAATGAAAACGCAATGTAAAGGATATACGTTCTTTATATAAGATAGACAATTGTTGTAATTTATTCAGAAATTCAATACTCTCCTCAAAGGATTTTCCATTGAATGAGATGAGAACATTTCTTGATGAATCAAATTTCTTTTTCGGTTTTTTATTGATTTTTGAACTTAGATTTATAGTACAATTTTCAAAACTTAGCAAATCCTGGAAATATTGCATTATTTCACTGTTTGTTTCTTTTGGTAAAACTAGAGAAGAGAATATGTGATATTTGTCTGCAATTCTGATAATTCTTGATTCTGATGTTTTTTTCAGAGGAGAAAAATATGCTTCCATTAAATTTTCAGCTAGTCCCAAGTGATTTGTTGTTGATATTATCAGATATGGGCTAATGGGCTCCATTATTTGCATCTTATCAAGCAAGGTAGATACTTTGTTAATTACTTCACCAACATTTTCAGCTGAAATAACTAGAATTAATTTTAAAGATATTTCAGACATTTGAATGATATATGAATAACCGAAAGAATCAAAGAAATTGAAGATTCTACGGGATAATTGAGATAAAACTCCATCTTCAAGTTTAGTGATTGAAAAACAAATAACAGAAATTGCTTGATTATCTGATTCTAATATTATAAAATCATCAGTATTATGTATTTGAAACTTCGACATATTATCCAATAGTATATAGAGATTAGAGCATAAAAACCCAAAAATAAATGGAGAATAAGTGGTTTTAATCTCTCCATAAAGCTTCTATCGAAATTTCTTCTGGTTTGCTCAGATGAGGTGATTTAACCTCAGCAATAACAATTGTAACAGCAATCTCATCATCATGCATCATGTCATCTATGTTACAACCCCAAACAAACTCAGCTTTAGGATGAATTTGATCTGTAATCATAGTTGTAATTGTATCTACTTCAGTCATAGATATGTTCTTGTTCGCTTTAATGTTAACAAGAGCTCCAGTTGATGAGTTTATATCTACATCTAGTAGCGGATTTGACAGTGCATTTGTTATTGCTTGTATAGCTCTGTTTTCACCTTTGC
>CAZJUB010000122.1:0-6545 GCA_964549075.1 uncultured archaeon
TTTCTACAATTTCATCATAGTCTTTATCAGGAAGTGATTGTATCCTTTTAAGCTGAACCTTTTCTGCAGCTAATGCCATTCCGAAAGCAATAGAATAACTTACATCTTTGGTTTGAATATATTTAGCTAGCATAGAAGTCATCAAAACATCTCCAGCTCCTGTAGGATCTCGTTCTTTAACTTTAGGTGCAAAAAATCTATAAAACTCACCTTTATCTGAATAAACTAATCCTCTTTCTCCCATAGTGACTATCTGAATATTTGTTTCAGGAAGAGCTTTCATTATCTCCTTAATTTTTTCTTTTCCTGTTAACGGTTTAACTTCATGTAAGGAAAACTTAACAAAATCAACTTTATTAATTAACCAATTTATTTTGTCTTTATCAAAGTTCCAAATTATTCTTTTCTGATGGTCTGTTGATCTGATGAAACCTTGAATATCAATTCCTATATGTTCGTGATTCTCGACTGCCCATTCAACTGTATCTTCTGAAATTTCTTTGAAAACTGGTGAAAGAAGACATGCTCGGGCACCTTTCTGGTTTTTAACAAATTCATCTAGTAGTTCTGCTTGAGCAAGTAATTTTAGTATTCTATGTTTAGGATAAATTTCATGAAAAAATCTTGTTGTAAATTCAGAAATGAGAGTCTCAATTTCAAGATTGCTAATTGAAGAAAAGTAGTGGATGAAAGCTTCAGGGAAATCTTTACCGATAGCTGTTATTACTCTTGTTTTTGTTTTTATAACAGGTACTGCCATTGTAGAATAAGCAGCTGGTCCACCAAGCTCTGAATAGGAAATCTTCTCTGGACCGAGTGAATGGAATATCTTGTCATCTAAGACAATATGACTTACAATATTCAGGTCTGCTTTCACAAGTAGAATTCTGTTAAACTGTACTTAAAGTTTCTTAATTGTTTGGATAATTAGAAAAGATTTTTGAAGGAGAATAAGGAATATTTAGACATGACTACAGAAACTATAGAAGAAAGAAAAATTCATGATTTCGGGCTAATCTTTTATTTCTGGTTTCTTTTAGTAATAGCTGCTTATGGTTTCGGTATTTTCTCAATCATTAAGCTTGCTACTAATAATCAGGATTTGATTGGCTGGGTCACAGATAGATTCAGCGATGTTACTGCCAGTTTCGGAAACTATCTCTGGTGGGCAATTGGTATTGCGGGAGTTCTGTTTGTGATTGGCGTTATCTTCGCATATTTTCAAGTATGGTTAATGAGCTATATAGGTGCAGAACTAGTCAATACAGTAGTTTTTGGAATACCAATTGTTTTAACTGGTGCTGGCATTGCTTCATTCTTCTTATTCGAACAAGTGTGGATCGGAATAGTTCTAATTGTTCCCGCAATTTTCTTGCTTGTGATTGCTATACTTGTAGGTAAGCGGGTTGTATTAGGTTCAAAGATTTTTGAAATGAGTAATGAAGCAGTAAATGATGAAAAAGAAACACTTTTACCTGTTCTCTTCTTCGCTATATTGTCTATTGTAACATTTGTAACTGGTATAGCTGCAGCAATCTACACAGGCTCAAACATTAATTATATAATGAATGAAGTTGTTCATAGTAGCAATAAGTGGGTTGAATATCTAGTTTTCTTTTTGCTAATCTATGTCTATCTAGCAATTCACTGGACTATGTTACACTTCTCTGACGCAATAAATATCTGTATTTTTAAGAGATGGAATAATTACAAGGATTCTTCTATAAAATATGCAATGAAAGATGTTTGGAAAATAAAAGGAAGTATTGTTCTTTTTGGAATGTTTATGGCCTTCTTTGATGCAATAATAAAGACTATTCAATTCTTTGCTGCTCGCAAGTTTTGGAAGAAATGGAAACAAAATAAAGCTTGGGCAACAACTTTGAAAGTTCTAAAATGGGTATTCATCATCTTCATATTACTGCTTAAATGGCTATTTAAGATATTGAAGTTCTTGAATTATTACACTTTAACAATCATTGTTGTAGAAAAGCAAGGTTTTGTTAAAAGCATGGTTAGATCAGCTGATTTATCTTTAGATTCTGCTGCCGATGTAATAATTGGTAAGACAGGAGTAAGTATTGCCAAAGGATTATTTACTATAATGACTTTTGGAGTATTTTCAGTAGGAGGATTTTTCCTAGGTTATTACTGGTTATTTGATTGGTTTGCTGCAAAACTTTCTATAGATACATCAGGTTCGTACTATGGCTTAGGTTACAATGTTTGGTTCTCTTTAGCTATAGCTGCGCTGTTCTTCTTCTTTGGCTATCTCCCAACAACTGCTATCTTAAGACCTATATCAACAGCTTACAAGACAATACTATTCTTTTACATAGCAGATCCATTTAGAGGTCATCCTGGTAGAAGAACAAGATTAACTGAATCTGAAGATATCAATGAAAGTCTTGAGAAAGTGAAAACTCAAGTTATGGAAACTTATGATAAAGAAGAACGTCCGACTTGGAACAAACCCGAAGAAGCAAAAATATAGCTTCTTTATCTTTTTTCATAATTTTTTTCTCTTAATTCTTTTTACCATTAAGGAAATTTTTTAATTAATGAATGTATTTTCTTTATTGGATATATTATGCATTCACCACGCAGAAGTTTATTGGGGAGTTATCATTATAGTGTTGTAATTAAGCCTGATAATACAACATACAGCGATTCTATGTCTGGGAATCTTGAATTGTACGATGGAAAACACATTATAGAAACTATTAAATTCACATCCTTTAGTCAATTGGTAACCGCTATTATGAATTATTGGGAGAAAAAATTAGGTACAGATGTAAATGTTCACAGATTTTCAAATTGGTTGTCTGAGTATTTTTCTGATATAGGGATTACTAACATTAATTTCTATGAGATGTTAGAGACAGTTAAAGGATTAGGAAAAGGAGTTTCTTTGAAATCTTCGGGTTTCGAAATTAGAGAAGCTAAAGTTATTCCTGAATATCTCGGTGATAAAGAAGTTGATACAGCTAAGACAGCAGAACTAAAGCCAGCAGGAACATATATAGATGTTAGAGGGGAAGGAATGGAAGCTGTTCCAGAGAAATTAAGACCGGAAGAACCACCAAGTGATACTGTTCTTAAACCAAGTGAGATATTCCACAAAGAAGAAACTGTTTCTCCTATTGTAACACATCTTCCAATTCAAAAAGAGGAAGAATCCGCTAGACCAAAACCTCCAACAAATACCTTGTTGAAACCGAGTGAGGTGTTAAAGGAGAGAGATTCTGTGGTTTTTGTTGATGAAGAACCCACAGTGAAACCTCAAGTTTTAGGAATGGGAGATCCTGTAGTTACTAAACCAATAGAAAAAAGTGAAAAGAAGAAACCTCCAAGTGATCATCTACTTAAACCAAGTGAATATCTTAAAGAAAGAGAGATAATTGATTCAATTTTTGATATCACCACAGAACCAAGAACTTTTCAAGAGGAAAAAAAAACTGAAATTGTAGAACGAACTTTAAAACCTCCTTCTGAAAAATTACTCAAACCAGGTGATTATCTCAAGGAAATGGAGATTGAAGAGAAAGAGGATATTCAAGCTGAAACAAAAGAAATTAAAAAAACTGAAAAATCTCTTCCAATTGTTAGTACATCACTTCCTCCTCCTTCCAAAATAGATCCTTCATTACAGAAAATTCCTGTTCCTCCAATCTCAGAGAAACCAGTTGAAGACTCTGCTGCTATTGAATCTCAAGATAAGAAAAAAGAGGGTGAGGTAATTGATTTTGGTATTGAAGTTAAAAAGGAATCAGAACTTTTAGAAGTGACTTTTAGAAAAATTAAAACTATTGATGATCTCCGTGTAACAGATATCATGGGTGTAGGAGAGAAGACATCTCTTTTACTTGAGAAAGGTGGTTTTGATAAAATTCAAAAAATAATGGAAACAACTCCTGAAGAGTTAAGTAAAATTCCTGGAATAGGTATAACATCTGCAAAACAACTCATTTACGGAGCTAAAGCTTTGATGAAAAAAGGTTTAGAAATTTTAGCAGCTCAACAAAAAGGCAAAAAAGTAGGTGTAACTGATATTATAGGTGTAGGGAATAAAACCGCTATGTTACTGAAAGAAGGTGGATATGATAGTGTTGATGATATTGTGAATTCTAAACCTGGGGAATTAAGTAAAATTCCTGGAATAGGTTTTACAGTTGCAGAGAAGTTGATAGCAGGAGCAAAAGAATTGCTAGAAAAAAGAAAAGAAGAATGCTAATAAGTAGACAATTTATCTAACACTTCTATATTTTTAGAATCCATTTTTGTAAATTTTACAAGAAAACGAAACAAATTATGGAAAATGTTATTTATTCTCTCTCATTTCTCAATGTGTAATATGAGTGAGTCGTACGTTATACAAATTGTAGGATATTCCCAAACTGGTAAAACTACACTGTTGGAAAAATTGATTGAAATACTCATCAAAAAGAATTTTACAATTCTTGCAATCAAATCAGCTCAAACTCATTCATATGATTATTCAACAAAAGATTCAGATAGATTTCTAAGAGCTGGAGCTCAAGCTTCAGCTGTTTTTTTCAAAAATCTTATTCAACTTTCATTTTCTAAGCAAAACTCTCCAGAATTAGAAATTAATAAAATCATTAAAACGTTTAATTATGATTTCGTATTTGTTGAAGGATTCAAAGATTTATCCTTTCCAAAAATACTCACATGTTCTGAGAAATTTCTGGATTCAAATATACTGGATTATAATACAATTAGATATTTATACTGTCCGCAAGATATGCAGTTGAACATAAATAAGACAATTAAAACAATGATTGAAGAAGATAAAATTGTTTTATTTAGAAATGTTGAACAGTTAGCTTCTAGCATTATTCATGATCTAGAAAGTGGATGATTGTTATGCGTAATTCTATTAAAAGTCTCTTAGAAGAAGTAGGAAAAGACACTTCCAGAAGTAGAAAGATGGATGACCATATTTCAGGAGTAATAGGTGGTTTTATGCAACAATTTCCAGAACAAGAAATCTTTCTTACTTCTCAAATAAGAAATATTAGGAAGTATGTAAAAGAAATTTTAATCTCACTCCCAAAAGACTATGAAATTCAAGATGTAAGTCTTAAAAATGAAGTCATGGGTTCTGGTGTAAAGATTGTTGAGAGAGATGAGGAAGTATCTCCTTACTCAACAAAGGTCTTTGTACAACTCATTAACAAAAGTTTGAATAATCGCGTCTTATATGTTCCTTTTGATTTTGATATCTCTAAAATAAAACTAGAAAATCTGATAAATCACAGTTTTCCATTAGTTTCTTACCTTGGTATCTTAGGGAATTACTTCCCATTCATTGGACTCGTGGATAAATGGAAGAATAGGTTTAATTTACAATTAATCCGTTTTTTTGAAGATGCAAATTTAGACGATTTTTATAGAAATAGTTCTAATTTGACTTTCTTTAAGTTAATTAGACAAGATAGTATTTCAAGAAAAAATCTGGTATCTACTAATATGTTGAAGAGCATACAGAGTCAGGAAATTGACACTTTCTTCCCTCTCAAAATTCAATATCCCTCAGATGAGCAGGCAATGGTTAAACTAATAGCTCTCATGCATATCCTTCAGAAAGAGATAGAAGAAAAAAACGAAATAGCTTCTTCTTTCAAAGTACAACAATTATTAACCCTTAGTAACCGCTTTACTAATTTTGGGCATAATTATTTAGCTTTTCAAGCATATCGATTCTTACTTTTACGATCAGAAAAAACTATTCGATTTCCTTTAGATTGGTCTCTTGCAGAAATAACAGATCAAGCTCGAAGATCGCTTCTTGAGGAATCAAAAATCTATGCAGAACGTGGTCTGGAAAGAATGAGAATGATGAGTCTAAATAATTTAATAACACTAAACCTGGCAAAAGATAATGATAGAGAATGGATTCTAAGTGAATTACCAAAAATCAAAGAAAGCTTACAAAAAGATAATATTGAGTATTGTATTGAGAATTAAATTTTAAAGTGTTCTAACAATTTTTTAATATCGTCTTCAGGAACTGCTATATTACCAAATATAGGTTTATACTGATGGAAATCAGAACCACCTGTCATAAGTAAATCATGCTTTCGACAATATTCTTTTAGAAATCGAACACCTCTCGCCACTTTTTTATCTGAAATAAAAGGACAATGATATTTGTAATTATAATAAATCTCGATTCCTTCTAATCCCCATTCAAGAAGTAAATCCAGATAATATCTTAATCTCTCAAGATTAGTGTCTTCTACAAGTAAAGGATGTGGAAGAACAGCAGTTCCCTTAGCTGAATGAATTAAATTCATAGCTTTTTTTGGCTCTATTGTTTCTCTTTTTACATATCCAGGTTTACCTTCTCCTAGATATTTATCGAAAGCCTCACTGACTGAATTCACATAGCCTTTAGCTACTAAAATCCTAGCACAATGTGGTCTTCCAGCACTAACACCTTCACCAATCTGATCCAAAATATCTTCATAAGAAATTTCAAGTCCTATATCTGTTAGTTTTGAAATGATCTTGTGGATTCG
>CAZJUB010000123.1:0-6519 GCA_964549075.1 uncultured archaeon
AATAATATATAAAACTAAAAAACAAATTCAAATTATTAAATATAATCAAATCCAATATATTTACTAATATTTATCCACTACATTTTATTCTCAGACATTAATATAGGTAGACAAACAAAAACTCCTCTCAAAGGTACCAAAATTTAATAGAGACACATATCTAGGTCAATAGGTGTTAGTTTACTAAAATCAATTTTTTCTTTATTCAAGATGTTGTTTTTTCTATTTTGCTTGAGCTATAATATATTTTTATGCTTTTTATTTTGAAACCGCTGTAATTTCCCTCTTTTAGTTATCTCTTTAAACTGATTTCTCCCTATAAAGGGCTTGAAACAAAATAGTTTCATAGGAAAGATAAAGATAAGAGAAGAATCATTCTTTGTTTTTAGCTTCTAATTCTTCAATTCTAGAAACGAGTTTTTTCATTTCTAACTTCATTTCATCTTGCTCTTTTCTAATTTTCTTTATTTCTTCTTCTGTCGTTTCTCCTTTCTCGATTTCTTTTATCCATCTATCAATCATTGGATGATCTTGATGAGCGATTTTTGCCTTAAGACCTTGAAAAAGTGATGTAGTGCTTGTTTCTTTTAGTCTAACTAATGGTCTTGCGAAAGAAAGGATGATTTCTTCATATTGTTCCTTTTGGATTACTTCTATAATTCGACTTACAGCTCTTTCTCTATCATGTTTATCCATCCATCCTAAACTCTCTATAATACCACTCATAACTGTTCCACGTGCTTTTTCAGGCACACTCCCATAGCTGAGCTTTTCTAGTAGATAATCCAATGCTTCTTTTGTTCTAGTCTTTCCTATTCCTGAATATTTTCCTCTAAGAATAATGCTTTGGAAATCTTCTTTAATCTCATATTTTGATAGAAAGTCAAAAGCTTCTTTGGTTCTTTGAGAACCAATTAATTCTAATGCATTAGCTCGAGAATTGTACAGAACTTCTTCTCGTTCTAAAAATTTCTTAGCATTATTAAATACAACTTCATATCGGAGATTATTCATCGATCCTAGAAATGATGGTAAGACGAGAGGATCAGTTTCTGTATCCAGCAGTTCAATCAATATTTCTACTGCTAAAAAGTTAGGAGATTTGGCTAACGCTTTAGCTAATTCTATCTTAGCTCCCCAAAAGGATTCTTTTAGATAATGGTCTTTTAAAGTGAGTAGATTTTTTCTTTTTCCAGTTTTTGCTAATTCTTGAATAGCTCGGATTCTGCCTATAACATTTCCAGTTTCTAATTGACGGATTAGAAGTTCATCGCCTGGATTGAATTCAAGAGAAAATAGCTGTTTAAAGTCAGGATCAAGTTGAATTGATTTAGGCTTTTTCTCTGTCTTAAAATAGAAATAATGCTCTTTTTCTACGATATCAAATGTCTCAACTTTAAATGAACCATCATCTTCCTCTATCTTTACATCAAGTGGGAATTTAAACAAACCAATATTTTTCTCTTTATCTTCTTGAGTCTGTTCGACTTTTAATTTACATAACTTGGTTGAATCATCAAAAGAAAACTCAGCTTTAAGTTTAGGATAGCCAGGTGAGTAGAGCCACTGATCAAAGAACTCTTCTAAATCCAAACCAGAATGTAGTTCCAATTTTCTTTGGAAATCAATAGTTCGAACAGTTTTACCTTTAAAAGTGTGCAAATAATCTGTTACAGCTTCAAAAAACCATTCATCACCAATAGTTTTTCGTAACATATGTATTCTCCAAGCACCTCCAGGATATAAATGAGCATCAAACATGTCCCAAGAACTATCATAGACATTTGTTACGATAGGTCTTGCATATTTGGTATCAGATTCATTCATGTATCGTGTAGCGTTGTTGTACATGTCATACAAAGCTTCTTCCTTTCCTCTTGTGTCTTCAAAATATATACTCTCTGTATAAACTGCCCAGCTCTCTTTTAACCAGTTATGAGAGAATTCATCACATACAACATGATCTCCAAAAAGAGAGTGTGACATCTCATGAATGTTTATAGAATCAACAATCCACCAACTTTCTTTATACTTATTATGATTAAGAACAGCAAAATCGTTCCAAGTTACAAAACTGATGTTTTCCATTGCTCCGCTGTGTCTAGCTGTTGCAATCTGAAAATATTTTGGCCATTCTATTGGTGTTTTAAACTTTTTATTTAGCCATTCGAGCATACTCGGAGTTCTATCAAAAGCTCGTTTAAGGTCCTCTGGAACATAGTTTTTTGTAGTATAGTAGCTTATAGGGATTGGTCCTTGTCCAGCATCAGCTTCTCTATCTTTATACTCAACAAACTCTCCTATTGCTATTGTTAATAAATAAACAGGACAGGGATGGTCTAATTTCCAATGAGCTGTTTTTGTTCCATCGTCATTTTCTTTCTCAGATATTAGTGCTCCATTTGCTAAAATGGTGTATGTTTTATCTGAAGTAAGCTCAAAATCAAGCATACATCTCACACTTGTGTGATCTATGCAAGGTAGCCAATAACTAGCTCTTTGCGATTCATGATCAGCAACAACATAAATAGGTCTATTAGGATACTCTTTATCAGGATAAGAGAAGTATAAACCAGAAATAGGTTGTTTTACTGTATACTCAACTATGATTTCCCTTCTCTCATCTTTCTCGAAGTGATTATCCCAACTTATAGTAATCTTTTTACCATCATAATCCCAAGAATCAACACCAGCAATATTGCTTATAGCAAAATCTATCGCATCCAATTCTATTCTATTTGCCCCTTTAACATTGGCTTTAACTACTGTTCCCACAGTTCCTGTAACAGTTTCTTCTAAGACATCAAAACTTAACTTAATATTTTGATGTATTGGTTCTAACTGAAGTGAGGGTTTGTAGTTACGATTTTTACCAGTCGAAAAATTATTTCTTTTAGAAAATAAAATATTGTTCTTATCCATTTTTTTCAAAAACTAATTTGTAAAGAAACTATTAAGATTTTTGCATTGGCAAACAATTTATTTCACCTTTAAAGCTGATTGGATTTTCTTTAACTAACCAAATTTCCAGCTAGTACTTTCTAAAAATATTTATTTGACTTATACAATTTTAATAAGATGGACATTAAAGGCAAACTTTTCAAAACTTTAGCAGGAAAACTTAGTGTTATATTTCTGATTATATATACAATCTCCTACATAATTGGTGAATTGATTTATACATTAAAATTTGGAGGAAATACTGTTTATATTTCTATTATCTTCATAGCAGTAGTGTTTATTAGCTCAGTTATCATGTTCTTCTTATTATTAAAACTCGAAGCTAAATTCTTTCTTTACATCTTGTTTACTTTACCAGTGATAGTTTTCGGTGTTTTTCGTTTAGTTGAAATCTTTACGTCTGAATCGGTTTCACCATCGGATTACATATTATCAATCATTTTGTTGACAGTCAGTGTTATTCTAGCGATTTCGTTCTTATTTTCAAAGTTTTTTGTTTCTGAAGAAAAGATCTTTGCAGCTTCAGAGAAAAAGAGAGAAAAGATAGTCAAATCAGTTTTAGAGTCTCAAGATAGATATAGAGAAGCTCTTGAAAGGAAGAAAGAAGATTGGGAAAAAGTTATAGAAGAGGAATAATAGTTTATAGATGTTATAAAACATAGATTTAGTTCTGTCATACACTAAAATTCTTTTTTCTTAAAATCTTGACTAATACTTGTCTTGTTGATATTATTTCTTTCTAAATTTGAAATACAGAAACAATGACGGAATGAAATCAAAAATAAAAACAGTACCCAAAATAATTAAGCCATAAAGCTGATAAAAAAGAAAAACTATCGCAGATGCTAAAAACCAGAACACTGAGCCTGTGATGATAATATTTAGAAGCATTCTTGATTCTTTGTTTTTCACAGTTGATCGAGTGTAATATGAACTTTTAAGTCTTATCTGTATCCTCTAATTTTTACAGTTTATATGTGGGGAATTAGAGAAAATTTAATGCTGTTTTTACCAATAGTCCAGATCACAACAGGTGATGCTTCAAAATAATGAACCGCTTTTATCTTGAATTTCTTTGTTATCTTCCTTTTTATCCTTGGAAAATATTTTTTAGAACCAACATCGACTAATAATAAATCGTATTCATTTTCTAAAGGTAACTCCTTATACATCATTTTGATGGCTTTTCTTAAAGCTAGCATTTTGCCTTTAGCTTTCCCAACTGCAATCAATCCTTCTTCTTCATTCACTTCAACAATAGGTTTGTTCACTCTGAACCGTCCTAGAAATTTAGCAAAAGCTGATATCAATTTCCTACTTCTGATCTTTCCTGTTTTGAATATTGTTTTAAATGAATTTGAAATAATATATGTTTTAAATTCTTTTCTTTTCTTTTTTAGAATCTCAATTATCTGGTTAACTGATTTACCTTCTTTCAACATTCTATCAGCTATTAATACCATCCCTCCTTGACTCGCCCCCATGGTTCCGCTTTGAAATAAAATCGTTTTAATTTTATCTCGATAAAGATCGCTGACAAACTCAACTAAATCATATTGATTTGTTATTGTCGTTGACACACCTATATAGAAAATCTCTTCATATCCTTCTGAAATGATATCTTCAAAAATTTTAGATACATGAATTGAGTCAGCTTGAGAAGAAAAAACACCATACTTAGTTTTATCAATCTGCTTTAGAAATCTCAATCTTTGAATATCTGATAAATCTCTTTTATATTCACCACTAAAACACAGTAAACTCTCAATTACACCTATGTTTTCTTCATCGCAGAATTTCTTAGTCAAACAAGCAGTGCTATCAGTAAGCAGCTTGATTTGCATTATTAACTATTCGTATAATTGATTTTAAATTTTTTGAAATTGAGTTAAATGAAACTGTATTTTCTTCTTACTTTCAGAAATAAATTAATACTTAAATGAGAACATTTTTGTGAAAAATGACAAAGAATTTACCAAAAAGTAATCATAAAGAAAAGCAGATGACCGCAAATATTTCTGAAGAATTTCCTCAGGATTTGTTTTTCTTCAAAGAATCAACCAAGGAACAAATTCTTATGTCAGATAGTCAAAAAATTCATGTTTTTTATTCCATTAAAAAAACGAATCTAGAAATAGAAAGACCTTCAATTGTCTTCATTCAAGGTTTAGGTCCAGGAATTTATTCATGGTCAGATTTTTGGGATCAACTTTACAAAGATTATAACCTTATTGTTATAGATTCGAGAGAGAAACCTAGTATCAATTTAAAATCAGATAAAGAATGCACCGTTTCGCGTATCGCTCTTGATATTGCAGAAGTTTTACATCACTTGAAAATTCAAAAAGAGAAATCAGTAATTATTGCGTCTAGTTTCGGAATCTTCTATGTTGCACACTGCGTTGCTAATAGTTGGTTCAAGCCACGAGGATGTATTTTTATTGGTCCATTTGTAGAATCAAATTACCCCAAACTCAAAACAAGATTTGCTTTTATGTTACCTACTTTCTTTTTAGAAAAATTTGGAAAGTTAATTGCTCGTAGATTTTTAAGCGGAAAAATTGCTGAAGGATTTCAAAAGAAAGTTTACTATGAACGAGTATCAGCAATTGACGTGAGAAGGTGGAAAAAGTGTTCAAAAATGAGGTTTTGGAACGCTACTGAGGATTTCAAGAAAATAGAATGCCCAGTAATGATTTATACAACAGCTGATGATAAATATCACAAACAAGAAGGAGCAGCATTAGTAAAGAAATTAATTAAGAATAGTAAATTAGAGATTATTCCAAACTATAATTATATGCACATAAACCCTGGAGTATCAGAGTTTATGCAAAAAATTGAGAAAGTCATTTCTGAGTTTTGATTGTTACTATCTATCAATTTTTAAGATTTATTTTGCTTTGATGATAGATTTTTTCTCTTCTAATAAAACATGATTTCTCGCTAGAGTGACGGTATAAAAGATAGAATCTTCAGATTGTTTAACCTCATATTCTTCATCTAAATCTAGATGAGCTGCTAATTCCATATACAAGTTTCTTAATTTCAACGGATTGAGCTGAACTAATTCCACAGTAACATTTGTTCGCTTATCAAGTATCTCTAATCTACAATTATATTTTTTCCCTTCATCTAGAAATGCTTCTATTTGCTTTCTCCAATCCTCACCAAAACTAACATTCTTTCTTCTTGTAAGTTCGAGAATGAAACTCTCGGTTTCCAATAATCGTTCTCCACAAAGGAAAAGAAAGTCAACCATTTTGTAAATCTCTTCTCTAAAGATATCCATTACTATTAATCTTCAGAAGACTATAAAAATACAAAAGAAAGTAAAAACTAAGTTCTTTGATTTAAAAGAAAAATAAAACATTAAGTTCCATATAGTAAAAAGCATTTATTCTATTCTTTTCTTCTTTATGCGATGCACAACCAGTAAAAGTCCTATTAATGACAATATTGAAATTAGACTCCAAGTTAATGGCTCTGTAGATGATGAAGGTGTAGTGGTTTCTGGCTGAGGAGTAGTGTTGGTGGAGGAGTAGAAGTTACTGGTTC
>CAZJUB010000124.1:0-6377 GCA_964549075.1 uncultured archaeon
AGAACTAACTAGATATAAACTAAAGGATATAACCAATGTCAAAACCTTTCTCAGACAATTCTTTGAAGATCAGAAAGAATGGATTAAAGAGGAAAAACAGCACGGGAAGGGATTGGGTTATGAGATTGTACTTGTTGATGAACAAGGTGAAGATTTACCAGTAAAAAACCTGTATGAACTGTTACACAACAAAGAAGATCTATTATCTTTTTTCAGTATGACATCTGATGCAATTGGAGAGTTACTTGCTGAAGGAATTAACTAAACTTCAACACATTAATAAAGAAAAATTACAAGAAATGAAGTCTCTAAGGAAAGATAGAATCAGGAGCGTTAGAAGTCCATAAATAATAGAAAACATAAGCCATAATTCCAAAAAATACAACAGTAATTATTGAGAGAATTATGTTTTTTGTTGAAAAACTTTCTTTCTTCTGTTTTGTTCCATACATGGCATCAAATGATCCAGAAATTGCAACCCGAGAGCTATTATCTTGAACTATAGTATGTGATGCAGTTGTTGTAGTGTCTATTTTTTGTCCACATTCAGTGCAAAAGTCATTAAAAGAGTCATTCTTAGCTCCACATTGATTACAATAGATATATTTTACCATTTTTCCCTCAAGGTATAAGAGGATAGAGAATAATAAAAATCTTCCTTATTATTTGGCTTGAATAGAGAGAAACTTTATCAGATTCTACACACTAGGGTAATTGAGAGAAATGAAAGACTTAGGTACATATGAGATTAAGAATTTCTCCAAAGTTCGACAAATTCTAGGTGAATTTTATGAAGTTTCAGCAAAAAGAACTTCAGTCATCGGCTTAGTAGAACTCGATGTAGATGAAGCTAGGCAAGAAATAGAGAGATACCTCGAACAAACAGGAATAAGATTATCTTTTACAGGTTGGTTGATTAAGTGCATAAGTCAAGCTGTTTTTGAGTACAAAGAAGTTCATGCTTACCGAATTAAAAAAGACAAAATTATCGTTTATGATAATGTTCATGTTAGTGTTATGGTCGAAAGAACCTCAACATCAGGTAAGAAAGTTCCTATCACTTATGTTATTACTAAAGCGAATAAGAAATCTGTTCTTGAAATTACAAACGAGCTACGAGAAGTTCAACAAAGACCGATAAAAGAAAAGAATCAGTTCGTTCAAGGAACTCCAAAGATTTATATCAAGTTGTATTATTTCGTTCCTAAATTTCTACGAAAGAAAATTATTCAAAATATGTTAAAGAACACACAGTTCTTTATTGAAAATACAGGGACTGTAGGTGTTACAGCTTTAGGGATGTTTAGCAAGAACATTGCAGGATGGGCCATAAACTTCACCTCAAGTACACTAAATATAGCAGTTGGAGGGATAAAGAAAAAACCAGTTTTAGTAGATGGTAAACTAACAGAACATGACTTTCTAAATCTTACAATACAGATAGATCATACAATAGTCGACGGAGCACCTGCAACTAGATTTGTTTCCAGATTAGCGGAATTAATTGAGAATGCTTACGGTTTAGATTTACAAGAATAACACCAAATAGCCTAATTAGCTTTTTTTGTTCCTTATTTTATTTAATAACTCTAGCTGATTTACTCTAAAAAAGAAAAATAGAAAATCAAGTTGTACTTTTGACTTTCTTATTTTATTTCAATGAAGCAATAAACTTCTCTTCTACTTCTGCTATATTAATATCGTTAAGACCACAGTATCTTTCATTAAGGATTGGTTCATGATTTCCTTCAACGAATTTTCCTTGGAAAAATACTTTTCCAAAATAGATTGGATTGCTTAGTATTTCCTCGATTTTCTCGGTTTTCAACCTAGTAGCACCGAAAATCTCTTCTATGCTTTTATCTAGCTTATAAAACCACGAATAAACCACTTTGACTTTCATAGCTTCTGTTTCATTAATTACTAATTTTCCTTTAATTAAATCGTACCCATAAGGAATTATTTCTCCATCTACTTCCGTGAGATATAGTTGGAGATCACCACCTTCTTTTTCATAATCCTCTGGAACTTCTTCAATCACAGGTTTACTTTCGTAAGAAATTATTTTTTCTGGTTCTTCATCAGTATGAGGCTCTCCTTCAGGTCCTTCTAATTCTGCTGGTTCTGGAGTTTCAGATGAAACATATGGCTCTAGTTCGTCCTCGTGCAAATCTTCAACAATTTCATCAATGGTTTCTTCCTCTACCATATCTTCCTTCATATCTTCGATAATTTCTTCAACAGTTTCTTCAACAGCTTCTTCAATGAGTTCATCTACCGATTCTTTTTCTATAACTTCTACGTCTTCTTCATCCTCAGTTACTTCTGCAAGTTCTTCAACAATATCCTCTAGATAATCTTCTTCCTCTATGAGTTCCTCTTCAAGCTCTTCTTTCTCTTCTTCAGAGAACTCTTCTTCATCCTCTATGAGTTCCTCTTCAAGCTCTTCTTTCTCTTCCTCAGAGATTTCTTCTTCTTCATCCTCAAGATCTTCTCGTATTTCTTCGAGTTCTTCCTCAAGTTCTTCTTCCAAATCATCTGGAAGGCCATAATCTTCCTCTTCAAGCTCTTCTATACTTTCTTCCTCTTCCTCTTCCTCAAGATTTTCTTGATTTTCTTCTTCGAGTGGTTCTTCTCTGAATTCTTCTGACATTTAAATCACTCCTTAAAATTGTACAAGAGATTATTACCTTAAATATTTATACAAAACGGCCATTAGGAAAGGTAAAACAAGTTATTAACTTAGACACAACTTTCTTCCTTTTTGTCGTGTTCCTTTTTCATTCAGCTTCAAGTAAATCTAAAGTTTGTTTCTAAGTTATCTTAGAACATTATTTGAAAAATAAAAATGAAAAAAATAAGAGAATTTATCATTTTCTTCTTTTTGAAGACACAAAAGTACTGACTACCACACTTCCTAATAGTAACAACCAAACAGACATTGGAAAGAATGTTCTCACAGTAAGTACAGAAGAGGATTTTAAGAGATAAATGTTACCAGAACTATAATCTAAAACGTAAATGTTGTTATTTTCATCAATTCCAAAGGTAGAAATTGATAAAGTAGTTTCAATTAAAAGACTATTATTTGTAGGATTAACACTATCATATTCGAGTGCCCAAATTTGCCCGTTGATATAATCGCCATAGATGTACTTACCAATTTGACCTGTCATGTTAGTTCCTCTATACACATACCCACCTGTTATGGATCGACCTACACTATGATCATACTCAAAAATCGGATCGATAAGACCAGTAGAATCACAACCACTTGGAGGATTATAGCAAAGCGTTCCCTCTTTGATATTCCAACCATAATTGTTTCCGCTTTCGATAATATCCAGTTCTTCAATTGTTCCTTGACCAACATCTGCTACCCATAACCAACCTGTTACAGAATCGAAACTGAATCGCCAAGGATTTCTCAAACCATAGGCATAAATCTCTTCTCGATAATTATTGATATTCCCATAGAAAGGATTATCTGCAGGAATAGAATAACTACCATTAACAATATTATCAATGTCTATCCTTAGAATTTTACCAAGTAATACCTCTAAGTTCTGTGCGTTTCCTAAAGGATCTCCTGCAGAACCGCCATCGCCTGTACCAATATAGAGGTAATTATCAGGACCAAAAGCTAGTTTTCCTCCATTATGATTACTATAAGGTTGAAGAATTTCTAGAAGCACTAGTTCACTACTAATATTAGCTTGATTAGGATTAGTTTCACTTACAGAGAAACGTGAGATTACGCTTCTTCTGGGGGAATCAGCAATATAATAAATGAAGAAATAGCCATTAATACTATAATTAGGATGGAAAGCAAGTCCAAGAAGGCCTTCTTCGTTACCATCACTTTTTACTTTGCTAGTTATATCAAGAAAGACATCAGCAGAATCAGTGGTATTGGAATTAACTAAAACCTTTATGACACCAGGTTTTTCTACAATGAACACTCGATTGGAGTTGTCGTTAGCATGTTGGAATTCAACTGGTTTATTAAAAGATAAATTAGGAAAAGCGTTCTCAAGAGAAACATACAGCTCTTCTGCTGCAAATGAAGAGTTAAATGAATTTGATACAAAGACAGAACCAAAAATAACCACCATAAAGAAATAAAAGAATTTTAACGATTGTTTCAATATAAATTACCCTAAATATGCTAAAGTTAGAGATTAGTATTTAGTATTTGCTTCTTACAAAAAATAAAAGTTTTATTAATTCTAGACTCAGATTATTGTTTTTTGAAGATGTAAATCATAACTTATAGTCATGCTTGCTATAATTTTTTCTTCTTTTGTAAAATAACAATACTATTAGTATCAAACTAACTTGTAGAATACCAAAATAGGTGAAAGATTGAAAATATTCAGGAATCGTGAAAAAGGTATTATTGTAAGGCTCATGAGAGATTACTATATTGGTCTCATTTACATAGATAAAGGAAGAAAAGGGATGATAAGGAATAGGAGATATACTAGCTAATTCTAGCCATACTGTATAATTTCCTTCTGGTAATCGTAGGAAACATACGCTATCAAAATGGAAAGCAAAAGTATATTGTCTAGCATAATAGGAGGTATTTGGTGGTATAAGATAATTCGCTGGTGTTGATTCCCAATCATAGAGGAAAATAACTGTGTTAGTTTCATCAACAAAACTAACATTTACCTTAGGAATGAAAAGGATAGAATCTGGAGTGGAGATAACAAAAGGATCATTAAGTGTTGAATACAACTCTATGAGGAGATCAAGATTGAAATAAGTTAGATTGTATCTTGAATTACAAACAGGAGAGGAAATTGTAATCTCTGAGATATGAGAATAAAGACCTTCTTCTGGATTAGATTGTACAGAAGGGATGGAAAAAGGCATCATAAGAATCAAAATGAAAAATGATAAAATTCTAGTTCTCGTAGTATGAAGCATCAAAATATCTCTCAAAAATAAATATAAAAGGATAGGTGTAAAACAAAAAAATGCCTAACAGAAAGGAGATTCAAAGGTAAGGATCCCTTATTATTTTTTTAATAAGGCACCACATTTATAGCATTCAATTGAATTGCTAGGATTTACTGCTCTACAATTCCAGCAAATAGTTTCTGTTCGTTCTTCTTCCTTAATACCTCTCCCTTCCTTCCAATCATATTCATTAAAACTACTTGAGCTTTTCATCATTGTAGATTCCACTCTATCCTTTACATGTTCCATATCGGAATAGAACTGGTCTATCTGATCAGTTTGTTCTTGAAATCTTCTCTGTTCTTCTGCTCTTGTTTTAAAATCAAAAAGATTTTTTATATATCCAAAAATGCCCTTTCCTTTTTCCTTACTTCTCCCTCTTAGGATCATTATAAAAGCTGCAATTTGAACAGTTATCATTATTCCTGTCAGAAGTGGAACTAACCATTCATTATTTTCACGTGCAAAGAACAGTATATAGATGCTAAGCGGAAGATAACCAATTGCAATTAATAAAATCGGAACTCCCAAGAAAACATAAAGTATCTCGTTCATAGCATCTGCAAATTTATATCATTTACTATAAAGAAAATTCATTATATAATTGGAAACGAAGGATACAACCATTACAGACACAGATAGAACTGTTATAATTTTGATAAGAGCGTCTCCATAAAGAAAAGCGTAAGTAGTACCTGCAACTAATAACAAGAGTAAAGATATTCGAAATCCCATTTGATTCTTTTTAAAGAATCGTCTTGTTTTATTTAAAACAGATTCTTGCTGAATTTTTAACACCTGACACTGGTTCTAGTTTTACAGTAGAGATAAAAATTTTCTTCTCACAAATACAAACAATTAGAATAATTCTCCTGAATGGATTGTTACCTGAACAGGAAGGGGGTTCTAGCTTAAATACTGATGGATTGGATAATGTTTAGAAATGTTTCAAATGTTTCTTAAAATAAGAATGTACCTTGTGAGTTCTCTATGTTTATCAAACCACTAAAATACAGGAACAAATATGCCAAGTGAGGGTAAAGAGATCACGTAAATAAGCAGAACGAAACACGCATATGCAGCAAGAGTGAGTACATACCTCTTCCAGTAGTTGATTTCAGAAAAACTTTTCTTCTTACTTTGTCGCTTAATAATTCGTGGAAAGAATGATCCTGTCTTACGCCAGTATTCATCAAATTCATCACTAAACTTCTTAGCGAGATGTTTATCCTCAAGGTCAGACCATAGGAATATAACTAAGGTAGATAAGCCCCAAGATAAGAGTTCACATACAATAATACCTTTATCCCACGTTTCTGGAACATAGAGTGCAAAAGCAAACGAGATTAAAATCAAACCTCGGTGCTGAGGGTGACGTCTGTCTTTGTATACTCCTGGTGTGGTTAGCC
>CAZJUB010000125.1:0-6093 GCA_964549075.1 uncultured archaeon
TTTCTTTATTCACCTTCCAAAAATGACATAAAGAATTACATCTAGCTCTTTATCATTTTATTTAATTCATATTTTTAAATTAGTAAACTTATCTAGCAAAGTCTGAATTAAGATATGTTGTTCTCAATATTTTCTTGGTTTTCTTTTGAATTTCATTACTCATCTCAAATGTAAAATTCTCTTGAATTTATTTAAACATTATAGTTAGAAATTTCTTTAGAAATATTATCAAAAGAAGAAAAGTTTCGTTTAGATACCCAATGGGAATAATATTTTTTGATTTTCATAGACATCTATTTAGATCATCAAGAAACTCTCCTACTTTATCAATTGCTTATTGATTTTCAGTAACGATTTGTTCGCTGTCATATTTAGGATAGTTCTCAGAAGGATATAACCTAATCAAGTATTTTCAAACTTTTCAGTAATTCCTTCGATTATTCTTCTCCTTCTTTTCTTTGTCTCTCCCACCAATCTTCTACATGTTTTCTAAGCTTCTCTTTATCAAATTCTTTATCCTTTTCAAGCATCTCAATTAAAGTATCGACTTCTTTACGTATATTTTTGAAAATTTTAATTCTCTCTTCAAGATGTGTTTGTCTTGATTTGATTTTTGACCTGAAACCTCTAAAATAATCAATTGCATCTTCAGTGTTTTCAAATTCGTTAAGTCTACGCATAAACAAGAATTTTTCACCAGGAGTAAAGAAAGGCATTGTTGTTTCAGACATCATTCTGAATCTTTCACCCCATCTCTCTTTCAATTCCTCCATCTTCTTAATACCAGAATTGGTTATTATGTAGAGTTTGTTTGCTCTGCCTTCAATAATCTCTTCTTTAGTTTCCACCAAATTGTCTTCAACTAATTTATCGAGCAATCTAAGAACATTTGTCCTAGGAAACTGATATTCCTCTTGTAATTGATATCCAGTTATACCTTCCATATTATCAGAAAGAATTTTCAGAACAAAATATTCTCTCATTTCCATAAATGATTCTTTAGACATAGTCATTAAAGGTCTGAATAATCCAGGATAGTGCCTTCCATGATGAAAACTACTAGGTCTACCTCGTGGAGGACAATGTTTTTCATGTCGTTTTTCTCTAAACACTTTTATCACTAAAGCACAATTCACACGAAACTATATAAATATGTCCATTTTAGACATATACACTATTCGGACACATTGTTCGGGTGGACATATTGTTTTTGAGCAAACACCCAAAATTGCAATTCATCTCCTCTATCAAGGATTTCTCCTGATAAAAGCCTAAATCCAGCTGTTTTAACTAATTCTTTTGTTTTTTCTGGAGAATAATTACTCCAAAACATCTCTATTTCCCCAAGGAAAGTCGACAAATCATCTCCTTCTAAAGTTCCAACACAAAAAAACAGTATTCCTTTAGGTTTAAGCATTCTATGGAAATTTTTTAGTATCGTTAGATGTTTCTCTTTAGGTACATGAAACAAGGAATAAAGGGCTGTAATTGCATGGAAAGAAGCATCTTCGAAATCTAGATCATTCATGTCATACTGATAGAATTTAGCTTTTGGGACATTCTTCCTCGCTAATTCCAACATTTTTTCTGAAATATCCACACCTATTACATTGTATCTTTTTCGTACAAAATATCTAGCTACAGGAACGCCATTTCCACATCCTATGTCTAAAATTTTGGAGTTTTCTGGGATAAGACCACACAAATAATCAAGTTCTTGTTCATTGGAAAATTGACTCCTAAAAACACTGAAATGTGGAGCAATTTGATCATACCCCTTTCGTACAATTTCTTCCTTTTTCATGTATGTCAATCATCTTTTCAATAATTTATTTTAAACTTACTCTTGTATATTGAAAAAAATAAATAAACTACCAAATTTTAAAGAACATATAATGTCAGATTTAATTGAAGAACTCATAATCTCCCCAGAAGTTCCATTAACAGACGAAGAAATCAATTTACTATCTTTAGTTGATGAAAAAGAACAGGAAATTGTAGAATTACTGCAAAAACTCGTCCAAATTGAATCCATGAATTTATCAGCTGATGTTTTTGTAGATAAAACTGAAATTTTTGATTTTGCTAAGGAATTTATGGAAAAAGCAGGTTGTAAAACCGAGTATTATAAAGCACCTTTTCCAAGTGGAAAGAAAGAGGAGTTTTATTATAATCTTATTGCTTCACTCGGAGGAAAAGCTAAAGGAAAAACATTGCAGTATAATGGTCATCTAGACATTGTACCTTACAATTCTGAAAATTGGGACAAAGATACTCCTCCACTTAGTGGAGTTATTAAGGAAGAAAAACTTTACGGTAGAGGTTCAATAGACATGAAAGCAGGAGTTGCTTGTCAGATGTTTGCAATGAAATTGCTGAAAGAATCTGGGAAGCAATTTAATGGGAAACTCCAAATGTGGTTTACTCCGGATGAAGAAACACATGGAGCATATGGATCAAAATTCATGCCAAAAAACCACCTAAAAGTTGTCAATGCAGATGCAACAATAATTTCTGAACCTCGCGTAAGTAAACCACTCCAAAGCCCTTCAATAGGTATTGGAGAGAAAGGTCCTCATTGGTTTAAGTTTACATTCCATGGTGTAGCAGGGCATGGTTCGTGGCCAAAGAAGAAGAGTAATGCTATCAACAAAACTGTTAGATTTATTGAAAAAGCTCAAAAGAAATTAAAAATTCCAAAAACCAAACCTCCAATAACTAGAAAACAGTCTGTGAAGATGCTTAAAGAGCGTATAGGCACATCAGGACTGAAAGAATTTAGAAAATTTGTTCCAGAAAAATTACCTTTAGATAAAGATAAAAGAACGATCAAAAATATGTATAGAACTACATACAGTTTTAATCAGATCAAAGCAGGAATAAAAACAAATGTTATCCCTGACACTTGCGAATTAGAAGTTGATTTTCGGGCTATGCCTGGACTTAAATCACAGGAACTAGTTGATGCTATAGTTAAATATTGTTCTAGACTTGGATATAAAATCGAAGTACCAGAAAGATTTCACAATATTCAATCACAAAAATCTAAATTTAAAGATGAACCTGTTGATGTTACAATGTCAATCATCACCATTGGAGAAGGTTCAGCAACTGATCCTAATTCACAATTTGGTAAAATCCTCAGACAATCCTTTGAAGCTATCTATGAAGTTAGTCCAATCTATTCTTTTGCAACAGGTTTTTCAGATGGCGGGAATATGAGAGAAGCTGGTATGAAAGACATATTTATCATTGGACCGGGAGGATCTAGAGCTCATAATGCAAACGAGTATGCAGATATAAGCACTTTAAAGGACATTACCAAATTCTATTTACTTGTAGCATATAGATATCTAAAATGATAAACCCACTACGATAGAGAAATCGGATTATTAATATATGTTAGAAACTCCTTTAAAATGTCAAAATGAAATATCCAGAAGAAATCCAACATAAAATTGATTTAATCGAGAATGAAATTCCTTCTTTAGGAACAGAAAGTAGCATTCCTTTCCCTAATTGGGACGAAGTATCCAATTTAGAGCAGAAAATGAAGAAATACAATGTTCCTGGTTTGAGTATTGCAGTTGTTAATAATTTTGAAATAGAATGGATTAGACAGTATGGTATTATTGATAATAATTCGAAAAAGGAAGTAAATGAGTTTACTCTTTTTGAAGCTGGCTCAACTTCAAAAACAATTACAGCTTTAACAGCACTATCGTTAGTTGAAGAAGGAAAAATAAGATTGGATGACCCAGTTAATAATTATCTTAAAGAATGGAAAATTCCCGATAATGACTTAACAAAAGGGAATCCAGTAACCTTACGACAACTTCTCACACACACTTCAGGAATGAATAGACCTGATTCAATGTTTGGAGTAGAAGAAGGGCAAACTGTTAATATTTTACAGGTTCTTAAAGGGAAATCTCCAGCTCTAAATGATCCAGCGATTATAGAAAAGGCACCTGGATCAGAACATCAGTATTCTAACATAGCATATATTGTAATAGAAAAACTTCTTAATGATTTGTTGCAAGAAGAAACTTCTGAGATCATCAACAAGCGGATATTCAACCCAGTAGATATGAAAAATAGTTTAGCAGTTTATCCTCTAAAAGATAATACTTTGAATATCATCTTACCTCATGATGACCAAGGAAATGTCAAAGAATCTGGTTATGTTAAAGGAACTTTTGGGTGTGCAGGATTAATATCAACTCCACAAGACATTGCTAAATTGATGATTGAAATGATGAAAACATACCAAGGCTTATCTGGAAAGATTATTTCGCAAGAAATGATTAGAGAAATGTTTAAACCTCAGATAAAACTAGAACCAACCAAGTTTTTTGGATGGACAGGACAAGGATTAGGCACTTTCTTAATAAATAAAGGAAAGGATTTATTTTTTATCCATCCTGGAACTAATTCTCCAGGTGCAGTGTGTATGATGATAGGCAATCCCATTTCAGGACAAGGATTAGTAATTATGTCTAACGGGATTATGGGAGAATTACTGCACTTAGAAATCTTATTTGCTGTCTCAAAAACATATGGATGGTCTATTTATAGATAATAACTGAAGTCTACTTGCTTTTTTCATTTTTTCCTGCATGAATTTAGACAATTCTAAAACAACACTATTTTCTTCTTTTCCTCCAGCTTAGAAGAAAGTAGATTATAAAAACTAAAGTAACAATAGATACAGATATTATCACAATTGTTAAGTCAGTTGACAATAGATCAATATTCCAATTGAGATTATCACCTTTTGAATAGTAGGTCTTAATGAAAGATTCTATTGTTTCTCCTGTTATTTTTAGACTTTCTTGGTCGATATTTTCTAGATTATCTAAATGTGTATGATGATAGGTCCAATTACCACCTACAAAATCAATAATCAGATCTATCACTGGTATTCCAAGTTCATAAAACGGAACATGATCATCTGTTATTAACATTTTCTTAGGTTGTTGAGGATATGCTGTATTATATCCTAAATCCCTTCCCGCATCAAAAATTGCATTATGTAATTCATCATTTGTTCTTCCTTCTTTTATAAACTGAAGATCAAATCCTCCAACCATATCTAAGAGAATAAAACATTCGATTCTTTCATTATTATTATAAAATTCATGAATGTGTTCAGCAAATTCTGAAGCACCTTCAGCCCAATTCCACCCTTCTAAACCATAAATTCCTAATGAACTACCTTGATCCTCAGCATCTAAAAATAAAAACCAGATTTCGCAGTCAAGAGTTTCTTTATATAAATTTAGTACTCTAGACAGTTCTAATAATACACCAACCCCAGAAGCGCCGTCATTTGCCCCAGGTATTGGAAGAGTTTGATTTACATAATCTTTTTCAGCAACATTTCTTGAATCCCAATGAGAAGCTAAAATGACGATGTTTTTTTTCTCAGTGTTTAATTTGCCTAAAATATTCTGACAGTTGTACAATGGTTGAGATTCTTTCTGAATTGTGAAATTATGACGAATAACCTCGTCCACACTCAAAGAAAGTTGATTTCCAATCCAAAAACCACAATTTTCATGATCTACTGTTCCTGGCACCCGAAAGCCGAAATCAAGCTGAGTAGAGATATAATCAAAGGATTTAGTAGCATTAAAATCGAGTAAGGTATTAGTAATAGTATTTTCTTCTAGTTCATCTAAGTCGAAAGAAAGAACATTTGTTGATGAGTAGGAAGTAAAAGCAAGAATCATCAATAGGAAGAAAGCCTTCATAGTTGTTTTAGTACTTAAGTTTAAACTCATCATTTTAGTTTAAATTGGAGTAAGTATTAACTTTTCGTTTGGATGACTATAAGTTGAGATTAGAAGAAATTTTTATTAATAAGTAGAAAAATTCCCTCACTATCGAGGATCAATAATGCTTTCTAACAAGTCTGATTACAAAATTGAACAATTTAGATTAGAAGAAGAGAATTTTGATACTTTAGCAGAACTAATTACAGATGCGTTTTTAGCTGATGAAACCGCTATTAAGGAAGGAGCTTCTATAGCTTATACCAAACAAACTTTCCGTACAATGTATGTTGCACCTACAATATATATAGATCTA
>CAZJUB010000126.1:0-6092 GCA_964549075.1 uncultured archaeon
GGATGTTTTCTATTATCACAAACAGTCTTCTTCTAGCGAGTTATTGGATCTTCACGAGAAAATAGAAGATACTTTATGGTACTATCAAAAACGATCTAAATTGTTGCGAGATATAACTCACCTAAGATTATTTCAAGCTCTTTTCTCCTCAACTGATTCTACTTTAGAAACTACTGAAATTATTGAGTTTTACAGAAGATTAGACAAAACCAATAACATCAAAGAAAGAAAAATGGAAATCAGATCTGTTGAAGGATTAAATTCTGCTGCAATTGTAGCAACTATTCAAGAACAATCTAAATTGTTTCAGATTTATCTTTCTCCTTCACGCAGAAGCTGTACATGCCAGAACAAACATTCTAACTTCATCTGCAAACATCAAAGGTTTTTACTTGAAACTTACCCAGAAGGACAAGAGAGATGGTTAAATAGTTATGGAATAGTAGATTTTCTTGTTAGAGAGGGATTTGTTGTTAGATCATCAGGAGACAATATCAATCTAACATATATGGGAAAGTTAGCTGCCAATCATTATATCCATCCTTACGATTTCTTAGATTATCTAGAATTCTGCGGAATCAATAAAGAATTAACGATAACACAGTATTTGAAACAATTTATAACTAGAGATAAGAGGATAAAACAAGAAATCAAAGCAAATGAATTATCTTCTTTATTAGCAATCAGATTAGCTCATGATATTGTAAATGGTAGGGAAATTAGAGAAATATGTGAAAAATACAATATCAGTGATAGTTTTGTTGATGATTGGCGAGAAACAATTTTTCGTTTCATGAAAATGTTTGAAGCTTTGAATCAATTTATAGGTAAAAGAAAAGAAGCAGATAAAATTGCTGAGTGGATAGCTAAGAGTGAAGGATTAGCAGAATTTGATTCTATACGTCATAATCTCGAGAAACATAGTCTAATAGTTACTTAGAAATTAGAAAATATCAACTGGTTCTGATAAAGGATAATTATCATAATAGTCTTCATAATATGTTCCAATAAAATACGGTTCTGAATCAGTCCAATTTGACCAGTAATTATAATCCCAATTATTGTATCTTCCGCTGTTAATGGCTTGACTGTTTGAATATCCTTTACTGTTATTAAGAAAATTGTTATTGTATATTGTACTGTTCCAAGCTACTAGATACATTGATGAAATTGTGTTATTAGTAAACTCATTTTTCTCGATGAGAAAGAAACCTCCAATTTCTGCATGAATCCCATAAGAATTGTTTGTAAATCTACAAAATCTGATAGTGATATTCCAACATTCCATAGTTATTATCCCTGCAAACTTCTGACTTATAGTTTGATTAGTAATAGTAACGTTGTTACAACGGTTCAAAATTAATTGAGGAAAGGAATCTTCTATTAATGTATCATTAACATTCTGGAAAAAACCTATTTCTTCTCCATTAACGAAATTACCTGAACAATCTCCTGTAAAATAGTAGGGGAGAAAAATCCCTAAATTATCTAGAATGTTCCCTGTTATATTCATATTTCTACAAGAAGATTCTAAGAAAAGTCCATTGATGTTGTTAATTAATCTATTATTTGAGATTTGCATATATTCACACATTTCCAAATAAATTCCTCCTCTGTGAAAAGTACAATTGTCAATTATTGTAAAACTACCATCGTATATATCAGAATTGATATCAGTCATATACAAACAATAGCCATACCAAAGATCGTCAAAACTACAATTTCTAATGATAAATGAGCTGTCGATAGTAAATCCCTCAAAATACAACCATTCAAAAGTCTGATTCTCAATGATATACGGATCAATTAAAGTACCACTCCCAGAAGTGCTTAAATCTGCTAAATCTTCATCCGAACATATTTCATTAACTCCACAATAATCAAAAGGAGTAGTCCAGAAAATTATTAACCTTATTAGAGGTATAAGAATAATAATTAAAATAATGGCAACAAAGAAGCAAACAAACACTATTTTGAAATTGCTATTCATGCAAGATAAATAGACTTATTACTATTATAAATGCTTGTGAAAATTTTAGAAATCTATAGGTGTTGTTAATGGATGACGATCTTTTTCAAAAACTGGACCATACCCATCAATAAGATAATCTCCTGATGTCCAGTCGCTCCAATAATTATACTCCCAGTCGTTATTCAAACCGATATCATATGCCTGAGAAAACTCTCCAATTGCATTATCGATGAAATTGTTAAAAGTAACAGTACAGAAAAACGAGTCTGAAATAATAGCATAAGAAGTACTATTAATTATTTGGTTGAATTTAACAGTTATAAATACAGAATTATATTCATGTTCTATCCCTACTATATTGTTAATTAGAGTACAATTTTGAACTGTTATATGTTCAGAATTTCTGATATATATTGCAGTCTCACAATTTGATATAGAGCTGTTGGTAATGGTTAAATTTTCACAATAAGCTATTGTGATACCTATAGAAGAGTTAGAAATAATTTGGTTTTCTACATTTACGAGACCAGAATTATAAACAAACAATAACGAATAGGTGTTACTGATAGATACATTAAACATATTTTCAAAAAAGCCTATCTCAACACCATTTATGGTATTATTTTCAAATACATTAAATATTAAAGGACTCTCATTCAAATTACTACCGACTCTTATTTTAAATTTGTTTGACTCAAAAGAATTATCGATAAAATTTTCCACATAAGAATCGACTATCTCTGAACCGTCTGAATTGCCATAAAAAGTGTTGTTTTGAACTGAATGTATTAAACTTGCTGAAATAAACAAACTCCCATTATGAAATATATTATTAAGTATACTAACTTCTTTACTGAAAGGAGAGAAACCTCCATAATCGTTATTAATACTTATTAATTTTAAGAGAACAGAGTTAAATTCACAATTTTGTATAATGAAAGCTATTGGATCTTCACTCCAATACAATTCTATTGTGAAATCAGATTCAAAGATTAAATTTTCGATAATGTAAGGATCACCATTGGTGCCTGAGCCTCTGGAAGCATATTTCTCCATTGTTTCCATATTGCAGATATCTATATCTTCATCAGTACAATTTACAGGTTGCTCAAGTGTTGGTTTAATAAGAATAATTGCTAAACCACTGAGGAGAATAAGTGAACCTATGATTAGTAGTACAATTATCGAATTTCTAGAAGAATCTTCAACAGACATCTAGGAAATAATAGACTCAAAGATGTTTATTTAATTTTCTTAGAATTTTAGTTTTCTAAGTCTAAATCTGCACTTTAAAAAAACTCTAAAAATGGTTAATTTTGATACAGTTTTCTCGCATTTATATATGAATCTAAATATTATCTAGTGACATGGCTAACGATATTGAAAATAGTGAAGAAAGTAAACCTTCTACCAAGAAGAAAACCACGAAAGAGACTGATTCTCTTGAAGAGTTCTTGAGTGGAATCAAAGGACTTTCTGACACAATGAAAAAACGTATTCATAAGGTTTTGACTACTGAAGGAATAGTAGATCCTAGAGGTATCAAATCGTTTACTGAGAAGCAACTCACTGAACTTCCAGGTATTACTGATACAACTGCTGGTTTATTATTGGATCAATTCAAAACCAAAAGTGAAGATAAAATCTTCCTTTCTCTAGACGAAAGAGAAGAATTGGAAACCGAAAGAGAAAAAATCAAAACTGGATCTAAAGCTATGGATGATCTTCTCCAAGGTGGCATTCCAACTGGTACTTTTTGTGAATTATATGGTGCCCCGCAAAGTGGTAAAACTCAGATCTGTTATTCTCTAAGCGCTAATTGCTTACTTCCTGAAGAGTATGGTGGACTAGGTGCAGGTGTTATTTGGTTAGACACTGAAGGTTCATTTAACAGTCAAAGATTGAAACAGATAATATCGTATTATCAATATACTCACAGTATTCCTGACAAGAAATTTAATACTGACCAATTCATGGTCGCTGCTACTCGTTCCTTAGCTGCAATTGAACTAGCTCTTAAAGAAGCAGGAAGAATAATACCAAAGAATAATGTTAAACTTCTCATCGTTGACAGTCTCATGGATCCTTTCCGAGCTGAATACGGTGGATTAGGGCAATTAGCTGAAAGACAGAAACATCTTAACCGAGTTCTACATTTACTTATGAGAATTGCTGAAGCATGGGATTTAGCAGTCGTCTATACTAATCAAGTAATGGCTAATCCTGATCCTTTTGCTACAGCAATGGATAAAGTTCAACCTGTAGGAGGTTTTGTACTTGGTCACGCCTCTGATATTAGACTCTGGTTACGTAGAGCTACATCAAAAATTCGCAAAGATAATGATGCTCCAAATGCTCGAAGAGCCCTTATAACTGACTGTGGCTGGCTTCCACAGCAAGAGACTCACTTTTCTCTCGGACCTTTTGGTGTTTGTGATGTTGAAGAAGAAGCTAATCATCGCAAATTAGCTTTAGATATCGGGTATACTTTAGATGCTCCCGCAGAAGAAGAGGATGAAGAGTTAGAGACAGAGTTTGCTTCATTAGAATAGGAGGAGAGAGATTTGCGTAGAGTTGTTGTTCTTTTTGTTCTTTTATTATTCATCCCTCAACCAATGACTCAATTATTGGTTAAAAGTATGGTTAAACCTTCAATAAATACAGATGAAAAAAATTTCAGTCTTGAATACAATCCTGAAACAGATTATGTTCTAGAAGATAGAATTATACGCATAACTCCTATTACCGAAGATGAGTATAAAGAGTCTCTTTCTAAGGATTCATCTACAGTTCCTCATCTTGCTCCTGCTATATATCCTAGTCTAACTGAAGTTACAGGAAGCAGTTCTATTCTTCATCGAGGAGATCTGTTAAGCGCTTCTGCTACTACTGAGTATGAACTTTTAGGATATGTCCCAGTTGATAGAGGGTATCACTATTGGTATGACTTACAAGATGTTGTTTCTGACAACGATAACTTTGTGTCTACAATTAGTGTATCTAAAATTGCTATAGAATTCAGCTCTACTATCGATTGTAATGTTATGGCATTTTCTTTCAACTTATCTCAAATCAGTACTCCTATTTCTAATTCTATAAAATTCTATCTGACAGACAACTTAAACAATTATCTTACTGATTATATGATGTATTCTGAGATTTCACTTCACTCTTATAATTCTCAGAAAAGCAATCTTGATTCCCCTCTGCTATTCACTTTTTGGAATCATCCTTTAACCACTCCCATCAGTAATGCTTTAACAGCTGATACACCTTATTTTGTAGTACTAGAATCAACAACCACTTTCATGCTCCAAACCTCTTCTGATCTCACTGGTTCAGACGATAATAATGTTTACACTTTTGAGAGTAGTTCTTGGGTAGAGCAATCAAACATTGATATAGATCTTGGAGTTTATACTGGTTCGTTAATTCAATCTTCTAGTTTAGGAGCTTCTGGTACATCAAATCTCTCTTATGATTCAACTTATACTTCTGGAGTAAACCACAAACTTGTTGTCAATTACTATGATAGCAGTTTAATGTATGATAGTTCTTCAGATTTTCTTGACTTAATTATTCTTGATTCTTTTAATCCCGAATATGTTTACTTATCTTCTCCTCCAACAGCTGAATACGGTGATGAAATCGAGCTTACAGCTAGAGTTGAGAACAGTTATCATCAACCTCTGCAAGATGAATTAGTTAGTTTCTATGTTTCCGATGACAATCAAACCTGGTCGCTTATAGGTCAAACAAATTCCTTAGAAAATGGTTATGCTATTGAATCCTATAATATCCCTGCTGCTTCTGGAACTAAATATTTTAAAGTAACTTTAGATCTCCTTGCAGCTTATAGCTCTACTCAGATGAAAAAAGAAACGATATTTATTGAAACTCCTCAAATTAATTGTATGTATGGTAGTGCTGTAGGTGCATATAATTTAGCTCCTTTCCAGCTTTATACTCGTGTTTATGATAATGAAGGAAATCCAGTTGTAAATCAGATGGTCATCTTCTTCATGCAAGGAGCTCTTGATCCAATTTTTGCTTATACCAATCAAACTGGTTGGGCGATAACAGCTAACGGCTATATTAATTGGAATTCAGGATTTTACTC